>JAOTZB010000404.1 GCA_029861625.1 Acidimicrobiia bacterium | reverse complement strand
GCCGGCATTCCGGCGACCTTCGTCGTGGCGGCACCCGGCGTCCACGGCGCCGGGATGACGGGTATGCACGGCATCGGCGTCAGCACGCCGAGCGCCGCAGACGTGGCGGCCGCCACCGTCGGGTTCGACAGGCTCGAGCACATGCCGAACGGCATGATGTTCGCCATGGGCACGTTGTCCATGATGTTCGCGGCCGGTTTGCCCCCGGCGTTCACCATGTTCGTCGGCAGGACCATGAGCGACGACGGCGCGACGCCGAAAGAGCACATCAACATCGCACCCATGTTCACCATGTTCGGCATTCCGGCAGTCTCCTTCGGCGCCGGGCGGTCGTCGACATCGGTGCATCGAGCCTCGCGCCCACGCCGGCGTGGTTGACTTGGACGATGGCACGGCGCAGCACCGCACGCAAGGAACCACCCGAAACCGAGTCCGGGGCGACACTCATCGGGGGCGACGGCCGGAGCTGGACCGCCTTCGCCGACCTCATCCTGCAACGCCAGGCGCTGTTGTTCCGCATCGCACGGGGTACACCGCCCGACGAGCTCGCCGGCCTCCGGATCGACGATGAACACATCGACAGCCTGCTCGTCGAGATCACCAATGCCTCCAGCGAGACCAGCGAACAGATCGAGGCGACCAAGGCGCAGCTCGCGCCGTTGATCGACACCCAGCGAGCACTGCTCCACACTTCGCTCGACGAGCCCCATGCGTTCTCGATCCTCGTCGCCAACGCCGGCCTCGACCTTGACGAGGCCGAGGTGTTCGCCGTGTTGTGCAGCATCGAGCTCGACGCGCGACGCCAGCGCCTGGTGGCATACGTGCAGGACGACGTGACCCGGAAGCGGCTCACCGCGGGCGGGCTCCGCCGGCTCTTCGACGCACCCCATCCGGGCGTCTTGACGATCGGCCCCGAGTCGGCGCTTCACCGTGCGGCGCTCATCGAGGTCGAGCCCACCGGGCCGTGGGCGAGCCGCGAGATCTCGGTCGCCACCAGCGTCACCTGGGCTCTCGTCGGCGACGGCTCATCGGACCCCGAGCTGCCGGTCGCGGCGGAGATGCTCGATCACGGCGGCAGCCCGTCGGGCGATCCGCTCGTGTTCGTCGTCGGCGAGGATCGTCGCCGACGACTCGAGCGGGCAACCGCGGCCACGGCCGGTACCAGGTTCTTGGTCACGCCGATGCCCGTCGACGAACCGGAATGGAGGGCGACGGTCCGCGAAGCCACGCTACGCGGCGTCGGCATCGTGCTCGAGGCCGAGGCCGAGCTCCCTGCGCCCGCACGGACCTGGATCGAACGCGCCACGCATCTGCCGTGGGCGGTCTCGACGCCGCTCGAGCTCCGCTTGCAGGACCTCCCGCGGCGTCGTTGGGTCGAGATCGTCGCTCCGCACGACCCGCCGAGCGACGACGAATGGAAGCTGGCGCTGGGCGACGCTCCCCGTGACCATGCGCTGACCGCGGAGCAGCTCGACATGGTCGAGCTGGCATTCGAACCGAAGGGCCAGGACATCGATGCGGCGGTCCGGCGCCTCGCCAGTGGCAAGATCGACGCACTCACCCGGCGGGTCCGCCCCGAGCGCACCTGGGACGACATCGTCATCCCACCCGAGCGGCTCGCACACCTCCGCGAGCTCGTGGCCCGCTACCGGCACCGCTCCCAGGTCTACGACACGTGGGGGTTCAGGGCCGACAAGTCCACCGGCATCATCGCGTTGTTCCACGGTCCGTCGGGCACCGGCAAGACGCTGGCGGCCGAGATCATCGCCGGCGACCTGGGCCTCGATCTCTTCAAGCTCGACCTGTCGGCAGTCGTCAGCAAGTACATCGGCGAGACGGAGAAGAACCTCGAAGAGATCTTCGCGGCAGCCTCAGCGGCCAGCGGTGTGCTCCTGTTCGACGAGGCCGACTCGCTGTTCGGGAAGCGGGGCGAGGTGCAGGACGCTCGCGACCGCTACGCCAACATGGAGGTCAGCTACCTGCTCCAGCGGGTCGAGAGCTACGACGGCATCGTCATCCTGACCACGAACTTCCAGAAGAACATCGACACCGCGTTCCTCCGCCGGATCCACGTCTCGCTCGAGTTCCAGATCCCCGATGTCGACGAGCGCCGTGCTATCTGGGAATCGGGATTCCCAGCCGACATCCCACTCGACGATGTCGATGTCGACTTCCTCGCGCGGCAGTTCAAGCTGGCGGGCGGTTCGATCCACAACGTCACCGTGTACGCGGCATTCCTTGCCGCCGCTTCCGGCGAACGGATCTCGATGGAACATGTCATCTTCGCGCTGAAACGCGAGTACCAGAAGCTGGGTCGGCTCCGCACCCGCGAAGAGTTCGGCGAGTACACCAACCTCGTGCAGGACTGACGGCGCCGATCAGCTCCCGGAGCTGGTCGACCCCGAGGTCGGACACGGCTCGTCGGGGGGCACGGCATACGCGCTGTCGGGCTGGGGCTCGGGTTCTTCGCTGTCGGTCTCGTCCTCGTCGCCTCTCGGGTCCGACTCGAGATCGACCCTGAGCCCGCTCGTGCAGTGCACGCTCTCGGCCATCGTCCATCCGGTTGTCCGCGCGAAACACGACACCTCGTTGTCACCATCGGCCCAGCCGTCGAGGGTCGGCAACAAGAACGTGTAGAACAGGTCCGAGTCGAAGTAGTTCACGCCGACGTAGTCGTCGAACGACGACAGGCACGCCCGATCGGCCCAGGTGGTGAGCTCGCCCTCGCCCGGATAGACATCGCTCTCGATCTCGTCGGCACTCGGGAATGCGGCAGGATCACCGACGGTCCAGACCTTCATGACCTCGTGCGTGTGGTTCTCGATGCACGGAACCGCCGGCAGCTCGCCGACCTCGTCGCCGAGGTCCTCGGAGGGGAAGAGACAGTCGCCGGGCCGAAGATCGAAGACCGACTCCTCGCCTGCGCTCACGACGATGTCACCATCGCGGCTTGCGCCCCCGCCCCCACACGACGCCACGACGATCAGGGCAACCGAGAGAAGTGCAAACCGACGCAATGAGAACCTCGATGTCGAAGGTGACGCGAGCCGGACTGTAGTCGCACGCCGCTCCGTGTCAGCTGACCTCCGCCGGCCTC
>JAOTZB010000403.1 GCA_029861625.1 Acidimicrobiia bacterium | reverse complement strand
AGATAGCGCATCGAGACCGGTCCCATGATGTCGTCGTCGTAGTCGATGGCGAAGTCGAGGATCTCGCCCGCGTCACCCAAGTCCTCCGGCGGCAAGAGGTGCATCACGTTCGTGCCCTGCACATCGTCGGGGTTCGAGCCGACCATTCTCGCCGCTCGCTCCGATGTCCAGATAACGGTGCCGTCGGCGCCCATGATGAGGACGCCGATAGGCAACTCCTCGAGTATCCGTCTCGGATCCGGCGCGCGCTGATCGGGAAGCTCGACGTCGCCTCGTTCCACCATACACACAGAGAGTAGTCAATCGACCGCCAGTTGCGCTCGCGGGGCGAGCCGGCCGGGTTCGGGGAGCATGATGGCTGCGGCGCGACCATGATGGACGCGTTCGCGGCGGCGACGGAAGGACGACGAATGCAGCTGGGAATGGTCGGTCTGGGACGCATGGGTGCGAACCTCGTTCGACGCTTGGCCACCGACGGGCACGCGTGTGTCGTCCACGACGTGGATGCCGACGCCGTCGCCGCGCTCCGCGACGAGGGGTTCACCGGCGCCGACTCCCTCGACGAGCTCGTCGATGCCCTCGAGCCACCGAGGTCGGTGTGGGTGATGGTTCCGGCCGGTGTGGTGGGACGCGTGATCGACGGGCTCGCACCGCTACTCGATCCCGACGACGTCATCATCGACGGCGGCAACAGTGCGTACCGCGACGACATCGACCGGGCCGACGAGCTCCGGGTCACAGGCCTGCACTTCGTCGACGTCGGAACCAGCGGCGGCGTCTTCGGCCTCGAGCGCGGCTTCTGCCTGATGGTCGGCGGCGACGACGAAGCCGTCGCCAGGCTCACACCGATCTTCCAATCCCTCGCGCCCGGGATCGACAGCGCCGAACGGACCGGCGGTCGCTCGGGCGACCCCGTCCCAGGTGAAGCCGGCTGGCTGCACTGCGGCCCCGCGGGCGCGGGTCACTTCGTGAAGATGGTCCACAACGGCATCGAATACGGGATGATGGCCGCCATGGCCGAGGGCCTCGGAATCCTCGAAGCTGCCAACCTCGGCCGCGCCGATCGAGAGGTCGACGCCGAGACGGCGCCGCTGCGCGACCCCCGGGCCTACCAGTACGAGATCGACTCGGCCGCCGTCGCCGAGGTGTGGCGCCGCGGCAGTGTGATCTCGTCCTGGCTCGTCGATCTCACGGCGCACGCGCTGTCGGTCGATCCCCATCTCGAGGCATTCGAGGGTCGGGTATCGGACAGCGGCGAGGGTCGATGGACCGTTCACGCCGCGGTCGACCTCGGCGTGCCGGCCCACACCATCACCGCAGCCCTGTTCGAACGCTTCTCCAGCCGCGAGCGGGCCGACTTCGCGAACCGTGCGCTCTCGGCGATGCGACAGGAGTTCGGCGGCCATCACGAGAGGCCGGCAGACCGATGACTGAAGCAGCCGCCGACGCGTTCATCCTGTTCGGCGCGACCGGCGATCTCGCATACAAGAAGCTCTTCCCTGCGCTCTACCAGCTCGAGGCCGAAGCCCGTCTCGAGGTGCCGGTCATCGGCGTCGCCCGCAGCGACTGGGACGACGACGCGCTTCGCGCCCGAGCCCGTGACGCCCTCGCGGAGCGTGACGAGCAGATCGTCGATCGGCTGTGTCAGCGGCTGCACTACGTACGCGGCGACTACAACGCGCCCGAGACGTTCGAGAAGCTCCGAGCGGTGCTCGGCGACAGCCGGCGCCCGGTGGCGTTCCTCGCCGTCCCGCCGACCCTGTTCGACGAGGTCGCGACGGGACTGGCTGCCATCGGCGTCAACCAACAGGGCCGCATCGTCGTCGAGAAACCCTTCGGACGCGACCTCGCGTCGGCCGAGCATCTCAACGCGGTCCTGCACCGCCACTACCCCGAGTCGTCGATCTACCGGATCGATCACTTCCTCGGCAAGGAGCCGGTGCAAAACCTGCTGGTATTCCGCTTCGCCAACGCCTTGCTCGAACCGTTGTGGAACCGACACCACGTCGCATCGGTACGGATCACCATGGCCGAGGCATTCGGCGTCGAGGGCCGGGGCGGCTTCTACGACAGTGTCGGCGCCGTGCGCGATGTCGTGCAGAACCATCTCCTCCAGGTTCTGGCGCTGCTGGCGATGGAGCCGCCGGCGAGCGCCGATGCCGACGCGCTTCGCGACGAGAAGGTGAAGGTCCTCAAGGCCATGCGGCCCCTCCTGCCCAGCGACTACGTGCGAGGGCAGTTCGTCGGCTTCCGAGAGGAGGAGGGTGTCGCCGCCGACTCGGGAACCGAGACCTTCATCGCGCTGCGGGGTTATGTCGACTCGTGGCGCTGGGCCGGTGTGCCGTTCTGCATCCGCGCCGGCAAGGCGATGGCCGAGACGGTCACGGAGGCGGTCGTCGAGCTGAAGCGGCCGCCCCGACTGTTGTTCGGCGACGGCGAACGACTACCCCAACCGAATCGCCTCGTCTTCCGCCTGAAACCCGACGACACGATCACCTTGACGATGCAGGCGAAACGACCGGGGTCCGACATGGTGAGCCGGCCCGTCGACTTCGAGGTCGAGTACGGCGAGGTGCTCGGTGGCGACGGGGCCGACGCCTACGAGCGACTGCTCGGCGACGCGCTCATCGGCGACCCCCGTCTGTTCGCCCGCCAGGACGGTGTCGAGCAGGCCTGGCGGGTCGTCGAGCCGCTGTTGAGCTGCACGAACCCGGTCGAGCCGTACCTGCCCGGCAGCTGGGGACCGCCATCGGCCGATCGCGTGTTGCCGCCCGGCGAGTGCTGGGACGCCAGCAACGTCTGCTGGGAGTAGCACCGTGCCGATCACACTCGAGGTGCTCGCCGACGCTGCGGCGCTGGCCAGACGAGCCAGCGACGAGGTCGCAGCCGCGGCAGCCTCCGCCATCGGGCACCGCGGATCGTTCGCCGTCGCCGTCAGCGGCGGCTCGACGCCTCGCCTCATGCTCGAACATCTCGCCACGCGGGACGACATCGAGTGGGACCGAGTCACGATCTTCCAGGTCGACGAACGAGTCGCGCCCGAGGGTCATCCCGACAGGAACCTCGTGATGCTCGAGGATGCACTGACATCGAAGGTCGCGGTGG
>JAOTZB010000445.1 GCA_029861625.1 Acidimicrobiia bacterium | reverse complement strand
GCCGCGCTCGACGAGCTCGCCACGCGCGGCACCGACGTCATCGTGCCTCAGCTGTTCTGGCGCGACCATCACATCGTCGGGTTCGACCCGGCCGCCCTCGAGGAGTTGGCTGACGCGTACCGGGAAACCTTGACATGATCGAGCCGCCAGGGAACTCACTCGAAGCATCACAAGGCCATCGGGTCGTCGAACCCGGCACCGATGTCGTAGACGGACTGCAGGCGTTGCTCGCACGCATCGCCGCGGAGATCGACTTCAACGACGCGAAGGGCGCCGCGCCCTACCGGCTGGGCATGCACGATGGCCTGCGGTTCGCGGAGGACGCGATCGCCGACCTGCTTCGACACCACGGCCAAACGGCCCAGACGGCCGACAGAGACTTCGACGCGTAGAGGCGGTGGCTCCGACGCCAGTCCGACCGGGGACGGGAGCGGACCTGGAACAGCTATCGCCGAAATCGGGCCGGTGGGCCACAATGGAGTCATCATGTCCGAGCTCGTGTCCTTCTACGACAGCCTCGTCGACGAGCTCGAGACGATGCGCGCCGCGCTCCCGCCCGACGAGGGCGGCTCCTTCTTCAACCGGCCGATGACCGAACACGAGCTCGTCGAGTGGCTGTCCTTCCAGGCGTACTACGAGATGCGCGCCGCGCAGTTCATCGGACGATGGCTGTCCGACACGCCCGAGCGTGATGCCTTCGTGTTGCTGGCGCAACAAGTGGAGGACGAAGGTCTCCACTACGAGTACTGCATGCGGGCGCTCGAGCGCCGTGGCGTCACCTCCATCGACAACTGGAGGCCCGAGCCGGAGTGGGAGGAGTGGATCGACGCCTGGTACCCGTCCGGCGACGACACCATCGAGCGCGTCGCATCACACAACCTCGCCGGCGAGCTCGGCGCCTGCAACGCGTTCGTCGAGATCAAGACCCGCGTGCCCGACGATGTCGTGAAGACCCTCGATCGCATCATTCCCGACGAGCACTTCCACATGCGCATCGCGAACACGATCATCGACAAGTACGCCACCAACGAGGACCAGCAGGGCCGCGTCCGCGAACGGGTCACCCGAACGTTCGACCTCGAGCAGGCAGGGCGCGTTGCCTACAACCGGCGCATGGTCCGACTCGGGCTCGCAGATTCCGGCGATCCCACACCGCCGATGCCCGGTTAGGTCGCGGCGTCGAGCCACTCCTGGGCAATTCCACGATGACGGACGATCATCTCGTCGACTCCGGGTGCCGTCAGGACGCCGTTGTGCACCAGTAGCTTGCCGCGGACAACGGTGTGCTCCGCCGCGACGGGCCCACAACGAAGGAACGCCTCGACCGGATCCGAGAGCGCTCCCGCGAACGCGATGCCCTTCAACGGCCACACGACCAGATCGCCGGCCTTTCCGGGGGCCAGAGAGCCGATGTCGTCTCGGCCGAGGCAAGCGGCACCGCCGAGCGTTGCCATCTCGAGGGCCTCTCTGGCCTGCATCGCCTCGGGCCCGCCCCGCAGTCGAGCGAGAAGCAGCGCGCCGCGAGTCTCGAGCCACAACGAGGCGCAATCGGTCGACGCGGACCCGTCGCACCCGATGCCGACACCGATACCCGCGTCGCGCATCTCCCGAACCGGCGCCAGCCCGGCACCGATGAGCTGATTCGAGCTCGGACAGTGCGCCACCCCGGTCCCCCACCGCGCCAGGCGCTCGATCTCGGTGGCGTCGGGAAACACGCAATGGGCCACCCAGGAACGACTGTGTCCCCAGCCGACATCCTCGAACAGCTCGATGGGCCGGCAGCCGAACGTGGCCTCGCAGAAGCTGTCCTCGTCGGCATCCTCGGCAAGATGCGTGTGAAGTCGGACATCGAGGCGCTCGGCCAGTTCCGCGGTGCGGGTCATCAGGTCGGGCGTCACCGAGAACGGTGAACAGGGAGCGAGAGCAATGCGCACCATTGCCCCTGGCGCCGGGTCGTGATGGAGGCTGACCAGGCGCTCGGAGTCGGCGAGGATCTCGTCGTCGTCCTGCACTACTGAGTCGGGAGGAAGACCGCCGTCCTTCTCCGAGAGGCTCATGGACCCGCGGGTCGGATGGAACCGGAAGCCCAGCTCGGTGGCCGCGGCGATCTCCGCGGTTATCAGGTCGCCGCCACCACGAGGGTGGACGTAGAGGTGGTCGGTGGTCGTCGTGCATCCGCCGAGCGCGAGCTCGCACAGACCGATCCAAGCCGACACGTACGCAGCCTCTTCGTCCAGGCGGCTCCACACCGGGTAGAGCGTGCGAAGCCAGTGGAAGAGATTGCCGGCCAACGCCGGGGCGAAGCTACGCGTGAGGTTCTGGTAGATGTGATGGTGCGCGTTGACCAGTCCCGGCGTCACGAGACATCCGTTCGCCGCGACGAGGCGAACGGCGTCGGGCTCCTGGCCCGGTTCGCCCACCCCGTCCACGAGTCCGTCTCGGATCGAGACCCAGCCGCCAGGGATCTCTCGGCGGTCCGC
>JAOTZB010000096.1 GCA_029861625.1 Acidimicrobiia bacterium | reverse complement strand
CTCATCGGATCGGAGGCTGCCGTCCTCGGGGGCCCGAGGCAGGGCAGTCAGCTCGCCATGATCGGCGCGAGCGGGCTGATCGTCGCCGCGGTTCTGATCTCGGTTGCGATGCCGCTCCGCTCACTGCCGTTCGGCTCGCTCGACGACGACGGCACGTATCACTGGGGGCCGTTCTCCACGACCGACCACAGTTTCGTCGCGACCTGGGCCGCCTGGAACAACGAGGGGTATGAAGCCAAGATCGGCGACGAGACCGGCGGGGGCTGGGACGAGTACCGGGGTATCATCGAGACGATGACGGCGGTCGGTGCCGAGCGTGGGTGCGGTCGCGCCATGTGGGAGGCCGACAACGACCTCGACCGGTACGGATCGCCGATGGCCTTGGCGCTGTTGCCGTACTGGACCAACGGCTGCATCGCGTCGATGGAAGGGTTGTACTTCGAGTCGTCGGCGACGACGCCGTTCCACTTCGTCAACCAGGTGGAGCTGTCCGAGTCGCCGGCTCCGGCGTTGCGCGGCATCGAGTACGGGGGATTCGACATCTCGTCGGGCCTGGATCATCTGCGGCTGTTCGGCGTGGACTACTACCTCGCGCAGTCCCCGACGGCGGTCACCGCGGCCCGGGCGGAACCCGGCCTCGTCGAGGTCGAGACCGCGGAGCCGTGGGTGGTGTTCGAGGTCGACGGCTCGACACTCGTCGAGGGAGTCGGCTACCAGCCCGTGGTGGTCGAGGGCGTCGGCGATGGTGAGGAATGGCGCGACCTCGCCCTGCTCCCGTATCTCGGGGTCACCGATCACCGTGCGCTCATTGCAGCCGACGGGCCCGATGAATGGACGAGGGTCGGCAAGGACGCCGTCGAGGTCGGCGTCGGGGCGATCGCCACCGAGTCCGTGGTTGTCAGCGACATCGACATGGGCACCGACAGTCTCAGCTTCGACGTCGACCGTCTGGGCGTCCCGGTGTTGGTCAAGGTCTCCTGGTTCCCGTCGTGGCAGGCGCGGGGCGCAGACGGTCCGTACCGCGTCGCGCCCAATCTGATGGTCGTGATCCCGACCAGCGAGCGGGTCGAGCTGCGATTCGTCGACCGACCGATCGACATCGCGGCGCGCATCACGACCGCCGTGGGCCTCGCTGCGCTCGTTCTCTTGCGCCGACGGCCCATCGAGCTCACGCCCCTCGACCGCCCCACCTGCCTCGAGAGCTGACCACCTCGGCCGACCGCCGGTCCACGCCTGGATCCTGCGCCCGTCACATGCCATCGCGCCGGGGCACCATTAGTGTTGAGCCGTGCTCGACACGACCGCCGTCTTCAAGGCCTACGACATCAGGGGGACCGTCCCCGATCAGCTCGACAGCGACTTGTGCCGGGCCATCGGCGCGGCGTTCGCAGCGTTTGTGCGCCGCGCCGAGCCCGAGACGGGTGAGGTCATCATCGGTCGCGACATGCGCCCGAGCGGCGTCGAGCTCTCGGCGGCATTCGTCGAGGGCGTGCAATCACAGGGCCTCTCCGTGGTCACCATCGGGCTCGCGTCCACCGACCTCGTCTACTTCGCATCCGGCCATCTCGACCTGCCGGGAGTGATATTCACCGCGTCGCACAATCCGGCCGGCTACAACGGCATCAAGGCATGCCTCTCATCGGCTCGACCGATCGGAGTCGACACCGGACTGGCCGACATCGAGGCGATGGTGCACGATCCGCCGGCCCCGGCCGACACGCTCGGTGGGGCCCGTTCGCTCGATCTGCTCGACGAGTTCGTGCAACACGTCCGAACATTCGTCGACATCACGGCGCTCGCGCCGCTGAAGGTCGTCGCCGATACCGCCAACGGCATGGGTGGCCTGGTCGTGCCGGCGGCCTTCCACGGTCTGCCCATCGATCTCGAGGTCATGTACGCCGAGCTCGACGGCACGTTCCCGAACCATCCTGCCGATCCGATCCAACCCGAGAATCAGCGCGATCTCCAGGAACGGGTACTCGAGGTCGGTGCCGATGTCGGGCTCGCGTTCGACGGCGATGCCGACCGGGTGTTCGTCGTCGACGAGCGGGCCGAGCCGCTCTCCGGCTCGACCATCACCGCCATGGTCGCCGACCGCATGTTGCGCGACGCTCCGGGGGCGACGATCATCCACAATCTCATCTGCAGCAAGACGGTCGGTGAGGTCGTCACCGAAGCCGGTGGCACCGCGCTGCGGAGCCGCGTGGGTCACTCCTACATAAAGGCCATGATGGCCGAGAGCGGTGCACTCTTCGCCGGCGAGCACTCCGGCCACTACTACTTCCGTGACAATTTCCGAGCCGACTCGGGCCTGATCGCGGCGATGGTGGTCCTCGAGCTCGTCTCGACCTCGGGCCAGGCGCTCAGCGAGCTCCGGATCCCCTACGAGCGGTACTGGGCGTCGGGTGAGCGCAACAGTCGCGTCGACGATGCCGCCGCCGTCATCGAGCGGGTCGCGGCGACGTTCGACTCGGGCGACGTCGACCGGCTCGACGGGTTGACCGTCACCTTCGACGACTGGTGGTTCAACCTCCGGCCGTCGAACACCGAACCGCTGCTCCGTCTGAATCTGGAAGCGGCCGACGAGGCGTCGGGTCGGTCACGTGTCGCCGAAGTCGAAGCACTGATGGTCGAGAGGACCTGACATGACCCTTGATCCCCGCCTCCTCGAGATCCTCGCCTGCCCCGAGGACAAAGGGCCCCTGTTGTGGTTCGAGGGCGAGAACATCCTCTACAACCCGCGACTCAAGCGTCGATACGAGGTCAACGACGGCATCCCGGTCATGTTGATCGACGAAGCGACGACGGTCGACGATGCCGAACACGAGCGGCTCGTGGCCCTGGCCGAGGCCGAGGGTATCGAGCCGACCTTCGAGGACTAGCGCCGATGGACCGACTGGTCTGTCGGATCCAGCACTACGACTGGGGCTCGACGACGGCGATCGCCGAGCTCCAGGGCCGGGAATCGGGGGGAGAACCCGAGGCCGAGCTGTGGATCGGCGCCCATCCGGCCGCCCCGTCGGTGCTCGACCGCGGCGATGGGCCGGTCGAGCTGTCCAAGGTGATCGCCGATGCGCCCGAGGCCGAGCTCGGATCGACCACGAGGTCGTGGTTCGGTGACGAACTGCCGTTCTTGTTGAAGGTGCTGGCCGCGGACTCGCCGCTGTCGCTGCAGGTCCATCCGACCCTCGAACAGGCCGTCGCCGGCTTCGAGCGCGAGGAGGCCGGGGGCATCCCGGTCGAGTCCGGGGAACGCATCTTCCGCGACGCGAACCACAAGCCCGAGCTGTTGTGCGCGCTCACGCGGTTCTCGGCGATGTGTGGCTTCAGGCCCGTCTCCGAGACCGTCGAGCTGTTGACCCAGCTCGCGGTGCCCGAGCTCGAGGTGGTCGTGCGCATGCTCAGTGCCGAGCCTGGTGCGAACGGCCTGCGCGGCGTGCTCCGGTACCTTCTCGAGCTCGACGAGGAGGCCACGCATCGACTCGTCTCGCAGCTCGCGATCGCCGTCGCCGAGCCACCGGAGGCGTTCGCCGAGGAGTGCGCGTGGATCGCCTCGGTTGCCGACCGGGCGCCGGCCGACCCTGGCGTCGCGGTCCTGCCGTTGTTGAACCTGGTCGTGCTCGAACCCGGCCAGGCCCTCTTCCTCGGTACCGGTCGTCTCCACACCTACCTCGGCGGGGTCGCAGTGGAGGTCATGGCGAACTCCGACAACGTCATACGGGGAGGACTCACCTCCAAACACGTCGACGTCGCGACCTTGCTCGAGATCGTCGACCCGAGAGCCGGAGCCGTGTCGATCGAGACGCCGGGAACGAAGTCGCAGTGGACCTATGCCGTCCCCGTGCCCGAGTTCGAGCTGACCCGGATCGAGGTCGAGACCCGAGACGACGTCGGACGGATCGGACCGGCGCTCGTGTTGGTTGTCGATGGGTCGATCACGATCCGGACGGGCCACCAGGCACTCGGCGTCGAGCCCGGTCACGCGGTCTGGGTTCCGGCGAGCGACGGGCCGGTCCAGCTCGGGGGCCGTGGAACCGTCTTCCTGGCGACGGTGGGCGTCGCCCGCTGACTCGTCACGCCCGACCGGGAATCCCCGAGCGCCCGAGCGATGGGGCAGGATTGACGGGTGACCGAATCGCGACTCGACACCCTTGGCATGTTCGACGCCCTCGTCCGTACCCCCGAGCTCATCGTGAGCTCGGTCGACGCCGCCCAGGATCTCGAGGGGCTCCCACCGCTCGGCTCGATCCACAACGTTCTCGTGCTCGGCGTGGGCGACTCCGGTGCCGCAGGTGATCTGGTCACCGTCACCGCCGGTCCGTTCATGCCGGTACCCGTGGTGGTGGTGAAGAACTACCTGCCACCGTCGTATGTGAACGAGAACACCCTGGTGTTCGCGGTCTCGTACTCCGGCAACGCGACCGAGACGCTCGAGGCGTCGACTGCCGCTGCCGAGGCCGGTGCGCCCGTGGTCGCCATCACGAGCGGCGGCGTACTGGCCGATCGCGCCGCCATCTGGGGCGCGGCAACCGTGCTGGTCGACGACACGATCCCGTCGCCACGCGCTGCCTTCTCGTCGCTCGCGGTGACCATGCTGATCGTGCTGGAGGATCTCGGGTTGTTCCCCGGCGCGACCCAGTGGGTGATCCATGCGATCGAGCAGTTGCGCCGACGGCGCAACGAGATCGCGGGACAGGATTCGTTCGTCGATGACATCGCCGACCGCCTTCTCGGTACCGCGCCGCTGATCCAGGGAGGCGGGGGAATCGGTGGTGTGGCCGCAGACCGGTGGAAGACGCAGATCAACGTGAACGCCAAGATGCCGGCGTTCAGCTCGATGCTGCCGAACCTCGGCCACAACGAGATCCAGGGGTGGGCCACGAAGGGAGACCGCACCCGTGAGCTGTTGACCGCGGTGCAGCTCAGGCACGAACACGAGCACCCGCTGGTCGGCAGGGGCTTCGAGGTGGTGAACGCCATGATCGAAGGAGTTGTGGCCGGATCCATCGAGGTCAGGGCCGCCGGTGACGGTCCGGTGGCGCAGATGCTCGACCTGATGATGGTCGGCGATGCGGTGTCGTTGTCGCTCGCCCACCGGCTCGGAGTCGACCCGGGCCCGGCTCCGGCCATCGACGAGCTCGAGGCCAGACTGCGGCAGTGAACCCGCCGGCCGGGGCAGGGCCCGTCCGGCGACGTTGCCGTGCCGGTTCAAGTTCTCGGCCATTCTGCCGACGGAGACCTGATGACCGATCTCATCGACGACGATCTCCCGCTCGTGCCGCCGCGACGACTGGGTACGCTCCTGCGCACCCGACGTCAGGAGGAAAGCGTCTCGATCGACGAGATCGCCCGCCGCTCCGGCGGTCGCTTCCTCGTGAGCGACCTTGCCGACATCGAGCGCGGCATGCGTGAGCTCGACGATGTCGAGGCGCAGGAGGTCGCCGGGGCGTATGGCGTGGATACGGGCCCGATCGTGCCGAGTCGTTCCATCCTCACGATCGATCTCGACGCCGGGAGCATCGAGGTGGGCGAGCGGCGCGAGACACTGCCGGCCGATGCGGCCCCCGACCAGATCCTCGCCCGCTATCTGGCGCTCGTGCAGCTGCTCCGATCGTGGGAGCCGGGCCGGCCGCTTCCCCTCCGAACGGCCGACATCGACGTGCTCAGCTCGGGGCTCGGTCTTGCTCCGACCACGGTCGAGGAACGACTGCGCCGGCTCATCGACTCGGGATCGGTGCGGGAGACGTCTCGGCTGCTCCGTCGCAAGCTCGTCATCCCGGCCGCGGGGTTGCTCGTCGGAACGACCGCCGTCGGGGCACTGGTGCTTGTCCAGGTCGGGAGCGGCACCGATACGGCCACCGCGACCTCGGCCCCGCTCGCAGTGGCCGCAGAGAACGCAGCCGGTGCAGCGATCCGGACCGGGGACCTGATCGCAACCGTCGCGACCGAGGCGCCGGCGGGCTCGGATCCACGCACCGACATCGGCGACGCCGCCGGTGTCCCACAGGTCTCGGCCGGGCCCGACAGCGCCGAGCCGGTCGCGGTCGAACAAGCCGATGTGGTCCCCGACGAGTCAGCCGCCGCCGAGCCCGATGGCGCAGCCGTGGTCGACGCCGAACCGGCCGTCGACATCGGCGAGGCCCTCTCCGTCCCGGCCGATGCCGACACCGGCAATGCCCTCTCGGTCCCGGCCGAGGCCGACACCGGAGTCGAGCTCGGCGCCCCGCTCGTCGCCGAGCCGGTCCCGCTCCTGACCGCGCCCGATGCCGACCCCGCTCTGGTCGCCCTCGGCGCCGAGGCCGAAGCCCTGATCTCGTACCCGTGGCGCGAGCAGCTTCGAGGGTGGACGATCGACTACCAGCCGAAGAAGGTCGGGCTGGGGGGCAACACCAACGTCCCGACCCGCACGATCATCATCTACCTCGACCCGGCCAGGTCGGCCTTCGAGACAGCCGGGATCATCGCCCACGAGGTCGGCCATGCGCTCGACGTGACCCACTTCGACTCGGGCAGCCGGCAGCGCTGGCTGGATGCACGTGGGACGCCAGCGGCGGTGTGGTGGCCTGACGGCGGCCCATCGGACTTCCACACCGGCTCCGGCGATTTCGCCGAGGCGGTCGCCGCGTGGATGGTCGACTCACCGAACGACAGCACGCTCGCAGGTGACTTCACCGCGGACCAGCTCGCACTGGTCGCGGAACTGTTGCCCTGAACGGCGCGATCGTCCGACCGACCGCGAACGGCCGCTCCCCCAGTACGCTCCGGCACGGGCTGACCCAGACGGGATGCGGTTGCGTTGGGTCGGAGGACCCCAGCCCTCCAGACCGAGAACACGCCCCCTGGAGGTGGCCCCGTGACCGCACGAATGAACGACACCAGAGCCGACTACCGAGTCGCCGACCTCACGCTCGCCGGATTCGGCCGCAACGAGATCCGCCTCGCCGAACACGAGATGCCGGGCCTGATGGCGCTCCGCGCCGAGTTCGCCGACGAGCAGCCGCTCGCCGGTGCTCGCATCGCCGGATCGCTCCACATGACCGTCCAGACCGCCGTGCTCATCGAGACGCTGACCACCCTCGGTGCCGACGTGCGCTGGGTGTCCTGCAACATATTCTCGAGCCAGGACCACGCGGCCGCAGCCGTTGCGGTCGGACCGAACGGCACGACCGATGCTCCCGCCGGTGTTCCGGTTTTCGCCTGGAAGGGCGAGACGCTCGAGGAGTACTGGTGGGCGACCGAGCAGTTGTTCCACTGGCCCGACGGTGGTGGACCCAACCTCATCCTCGACGATGGCGGCGATGCCACGATGATGGTCCACAAGGGCCTCGAGTTCGCCCGATCGGGTGAGGTTCCCGCAGTCGCCGACGACGACTCCGAGGAGTGGGGTGTGTTCCTCGACCGGCTCCGCGAGATCCAGGCCGAGGGCCGCCTCGACTGGGAGTCCGTCGCCGCGGGAATCCGTGGTGTGTCCGAGGAGACCACCACCGGTGTGCACCGGCTGTATCAGATGCAACAGGACGGCACGCTGTTGTTCCCGGCCATCAACGTGAACGACGCCGTGACCAAGTCGAAGTTCGACAACCTCTACGGCTGCCGTCACTCGCTCGTCGATGGCATCAACCGGGCCGTCGACGTCATGCTCGGCGGCAAGACCGCGGTCGTCTGTGGCTACGGCGACGTCGGGAAGGGGTGCGCCCAGTCGTTGCGAGGCCAGGGTGCTCGTGTAGTCGTCACCGAGATCGACCCGATCTGTGCGCTCCAGGCCGCTATGGAGGGCTTCCAGGTCGCCCGACTCGAAGACGTCATGGAGAGCGCCGACATCTTCATCACCGCGACCGGCAACAAGGATGTCATCAGCGCCGACCACATGGCGCGAATGAAACACCAGGCCATCGTCGGCAACATCGGTCACTTCGACAACGAGATCGACATGGCCGGCCTGACCCGCATGTCCGATGTCGTTCGCAACACCATCAAGCCGCAGGTCGACGAGTTCACGTTCCCCGACGGACATTCGGTGATCGTGTTGTCCGAAGGTCGACTGCTGAACCTCGGGAACGCAACCGGGCACCCGAGCTTCGTGATGTCCTGCAGCTTCTCCAACCAGGTGCTGGCCCAGCTCGAGCTCCATGCCAACGCCGAGACATACGGGACCGATGTGGTGGTGCTCCCGAAGGAGCTCGACGAGAAGGTCGCCCGGGCCCATCTCGACGCGCTCGGTGTCCGTCTGACCGAGCTCAGCGGCGACCAGTCCGAGTATCTCGGCATCCCCGTCGATGGCCCCTACAAACCCGTCCACTACAAGTACTGACTTCATCGCCAGAACGGGTTTTGTCGGGCCATGTCCGGGCGCGGGCCGTCTGGCTGTCACCGGGGCCCCGTAGTGTCCGGGCATGTTCTTGCCCGTGACGTGTCCGGTGTGCGGATCGCTCGCCGATGCGCCCTGCGAGCAGTGCATCGCCTCGTTGCGGTCGGCCGGTCACCTGCCGCCGATGCCGCAGCTCGATCGATGCGCAGCGTTGTACGCCTACGAGGGTGGGGCCGCGGCGCTGGTCACCGCGCTCAAGTACCGCAACGCCCGTCGCATCGTCCCGTGGCTGGCGCGTGAGCTCGCGAGCCTGGTCGGCGATGTCGACATCGTCACATGGGCGCCGACCACGCCGCGGCGCCGGCGTGAGCGCGGCTTCGACCAGGCTCGGCTCCTGGCTGCCGCCGTCGGCCGGCGTCGGCACCTTCCCGTTCGCACGTTGCTCCGCCGGCTCGACACCCATCCGCAGACGGGCCGGAATCGGCGCGAGCGGCTCGACGGGCCACGCTTTTCGGCACGCCCCGTCGACGGGTGGAAGATCCTCCTCGTCGACGACGTCATCACCACCGGTGTCACCATCTCCACGGCCGCGGCCGCCCTGCGTGCGGTCGGCGCCGCCCGCGTCGACGGACTCGCGGTCGCCTACACGGCACACGATGGGTGTCGCACGAGCGCGCCCGGCTCGGCCACCCACCGTGGCCATGAGCCGGTCGGAGGGTGACATCGTCAGAATTCTCCGGCGTCAATCGGGCAACCGGGTCATTTCGCAGGCGGAGCACTAACATCCGACGGACAGTGGCAGACACAGCACAGGAGGCGCCATGCACGTCACGATCAGCAGTCGGCATACCACTATGACCGAGTCGCTCGAGAACGTGACGAGAGAGAAGATCAGTCGCCTGGGTCGAATCGTCGACGGGCTCGAACGAGCCGAGGTGCATTTCTTCGAGGAACGGAATCCGCGAATCGCCGAGAAGGAGACGTGCGAGGTCACCCTCGAGGGCCACGGCCACCATGTCCGGTGCAAGGTCAACGCGCGCGATGGTTACGTGGCGGTCGACAAGGCGGTCGTGAAGCTCGAGAAGCAGCTCCGGAAGCTCAAGACGAAGAACGTCAATCGGCTCCATGGCGGCACCAAGCACGGGGGCGCCACGACGCGGCTGCCGATGCCGACGCCGGAGGAGGCTCGCGAGATCCCCCGCGAGGAGCGCGAGCCCGCAATCGTGAAGACGAAGAGCTTCGAGATGGAGTCGATGACACCCGAGGAGGCCACGCTGCACCTCGACCTGGTCGGGCACAACTTCTTCATGTTCGAGAACGCCGACACGGGGCGCGCCGCGGTCGTGTATCTGCGCAACGACGGCGATTACGGCCTCATAGACCAAGCGGGCTGATCTCCGGCCTCCGGGCCGCACCTCGACGACCGGGGGAGTGACCGGGCCACCGGTACACTCGGCAATTCATGAGCGTCATGAAGAAGATCCTCCGGTCGGGTGAGGGCAAGAAGCTGCGTGCACTCCAGGGGCTGGTCCCCGAGATCAACGCGTTCGAACCCGAGATGCAGAAGCTGAACGACGACGAGCTGCGGGCCAAGACGGTCGAGTTCCGCCAGCAGCTCGACAACGGCGCCGACCTCAACGACCTGCTCCTCGAGGCCTTCGCCGTGGTGCGCGAAACCGCGTGGCGCGCGATCGGGCAGCGTCACTACGACGTGCAGCTCATGGGCGGTGCGGCCTTGCACTTCGGCTGGGTGGCCGAGATGAAGACCGGCGAGGGCAAGACCCTGGTGTCGACGCTGCCCGTGTACCTCAACGGGCTCAGCGGCGATGGTGTCCACGTGGTCACGGTGAACGACTACCTGGCTTCGCGAGATGCCGACTGGATGGGTCAGATCCACGGTTGGCTCGGCCTGAGCATCGGGTTGGTGGTTCCCGGTGAACGGGATTCGACCTACAAGCGCGAGCAGTACGCATGCGACATCACCTACGGCACCAACAACGAGATGGGCTTCGACTATCTCCGCGACAACATGGCGATGAGCCGCGAGCGGCAGGTGCAGCGAGGCCACGCGTACTGCATCGTCGACGAGATCGACTCGATTCTCATCGATGAGGCCCGCACCCCGCTGATCATCAGCGGCCGCGTCGCCGATGCGAACCAGACGTACTACAAGTTCGCCTCCATCGTCCGTGGCCTTCGCCGCGACCTCCACTACGACGTCGACGAGGAGAAACGCATCGTCGCGCCGACCGAGGAAGGCGTGCACGCCGTCGAGCGAGCGCTCGGAGTCGAGAATCTGTACGACGCGGTCTCGGCGAACCTCGTCCATCAGCTCCAGGTGGCGCTGAAGGCCAAGGAGCTGTACCGACGCGACAAGGACTACCTCGTCCAGAACGGCGAGGTGAAGATCGTCGACGAGTTCACCGGGCGGGTGCTCGAGGGGCGCCGGTGGTCCGAAGGCCTGCACCAGGCGGTCGAGGCCGCGGAAGGTGTCGCGATCAAAGAGGAGAACCAGACCCTCGCGACGATCACCCTCCAGAACTACTTCCGCCTCTACGAGAAGCTCGCGGGCATGACCGGCACGGCCGAGACCGAGGCCAGCGAGCTGATGAACACCTACGGGCTTCACGTCGTGCCGATCCCGACCCATCGGCCGCTGGCCCGTCTCGATCAGCCCGATCTCATCTACAAGAGCGAGATGGGCAAGTTCCAGGCCGTCACCGAAGACCTCATCGAACGCAACAAGAACGGCCAGCCGGTGCTGGTCGGCACGATCTCGGTCGAGAAGTCGGAGCTGTTGTCGGGCATGCTCACCAAACGGGGTGTCCCCCACGAGGTCCTCAACGCGAAACAGCACACCCGCGAGGCCGAGGTGGTCGCCCAGGCCGGCCGTCTCGGGCAGGTCACCGTCGCGACCAACATGGCCGGCCGTGGCGTCGACATCGTCCTCGGTGGGAACGCCGAGGCGCTGGCCGACCGCGATCTGCGAGCCGAGGGGCTCGATCCCGACAGCGACGAGGGCCGGGCCCGTCACGCCGAGCTGATGGCCATCCACGAGCCGGTGTGCACCGCCGAGGGCGACAAGATCCGGGAGCTCGGCGGCGTGTACGTTCTCGCCACCGAGCGCCACGACAGCCGCCGGATCGACAATCAGCTGCGGGGCCGCTCCGGCCGGCAGGGCGACCCGGGCGAGAGCCGGTTCTACCTGTCGCTCGAGGACGACCTGATGCGACTGTTCGCGACCGGCGCCATGAACTGGGTGATGGACCGGGCGTTGCCCGACGATGTTCCGATCGAGTCGAAGATGGTCACCAAGGCGGTCGAACGGGCCCAGACGACCGTCGAACAGAAGAACGGCGAGGTTCGCAAGAACGTCCTCAAGTACGACGAGGTGATGAACGAGCAGCGCAAGGTCATCT
>JAOTZB010000402.1 GCA_029861625.1 Acidimicrobiia bacterium | reverse complement strand
CCGATCTCGTTGATGCGCTGCATCGAGGGCGTCAGCCAGCTCTGCCGGTTGTCCACGATGGGCGCCATCATCTCGAGATCACGCTCGGTGACCCAGATGGCGGGCTGATCCGACAGGAACACCCAGGCCCACAGCAGCGCCCAACCGACGAAGGCGACCACCCAGGCGATGGCAACCCTGTTGAGCTCGCGCGGCAGAGGGGGTGCCTCACCCGACGGTCGTCGCTGGCGCCGGCGATGACCGGATGCCCGGTCGGCAGCGACCTCGGTCATGCCGTCGACCACAGACTTTGGGAGAATCGAATCGTGCCTCGTCGACTGGCCCTCGGGCTCGCGTTCACGACCGCCATCCTGGCCGGATGTGGTGGAGCCGGCGAGCCGGTTGCCGACCCCGGGCCGACCGGGGCGATCCGCGTCGCCAGCTTCGACTTCGACGAGAGCGCGCTGCTCGCCGAGCTGTACGCCCAGGTGATCGAAGCGTCGGGAACGAGCGTGGACCGAATGGGCCCGGTGGGCCCGAGAGAGGTCGTAGCCCCGGCACTCGAGCTCGGCCGCATCGATTTCGTCCCCGAGTACCTGGGTACCCTGCTCCGGTACACGGGCGCGCCCGACACCGAGTCCGAGACGGAGTCGGCCCGCGAGGAGCTGCTCGACCGACTGGCGCCGCGAGGTCTCACGGCGCTCGGCGCGTCACCAGCCGAAGACAAGAACGTCATCGTGGTGACCGTGGAGACCGCCGAGAGGCTGCAGCTCCGAACCATCAGTGACCTCGGCGACGAGGCCGGGGCTCTTCGCTTCGGCGGCCCGCCCGAGTGCGTCGAGCGGCCCCTGTGCCTGGCCGGCCTCGAGTCCGTCTACGGCCTGCGCTTCGGCGAGTTCGTGGCCCAGCCGTCGCTCGACTTCACCAGCGAGTCGCTCAGGCGAGGCGAGATCGACGTCGGACTCCTGTTCTCGACTGCCATTCAGCTCGACGACAGCAATCTCGTCGAGCTGGACGATGACCGTGCGCTCCAGCCGGCCGAGAACATCGTGCCCATCGTGCGGACCGATGCCCTGGCTCGATGGCACGCCGACGTCCCCACGGCGGTCAATCGAATGTCGAGCGTGCTGACCACCAACGACCTGCGAGCACTGAACCGCGAGGTGGCCGAAGGCATGGCTGTCACCGATGTTGCCCGCGGGTGGCTCTCGGCCCAGGGCCTGCTGGCACCCGGTTGACGACCGTCGCGCCGCCATCGGCTAGCGAACGAGCTCGGGCTCGCGGTCGTGCATGGCGGTCTGGCGCGAGTGGGGGTCGTACTCGCCCGGCGCGATGCCCGTGAGGTCGAGCATGTGGCGACGCTCAGCTCCGGTTCGGCTGCGCGTCACGACCAACAGCATGCTGGGAAGCACCAGCAGGGAAACGAGAAGCGAGAAGAGGATCGTCACGGCCATCAACGAGCCGAAGGTGACGAAGATCGGCATCGGGGCGAAGGCCATCACGGTGAACCCGATGATCGACGACAGTGCCGAGATGGCCAAGGCACCACCTGTGCCCTCACCGGCGCGCCGCAGTGCCGGGAACCGGCTCGGTTCGAACTCGAACTCCTCCCGGAAACGCATCGTGAAGTGGGTCGAGTAGTCGATGCCGACACCAACGGCGATGGCGGCAACGGTCGCGGTGACGACGTTGATCTTGTAGTCGACGAGGAACATGAACCCGTAGACCCAGCCCACGACAAGGAGGATCGGCGTCACCGCGGTGACGGCGTACTTGACCGAGCGCATGAACAGGGCGGCGATCAGGGCACACAGAACGAGGGCGATGGGCAGGGCGAGGAGCATGGCGTCGGTGAAGGCGGCCAGACTGTCCTGATTGGTGATCGGCTCACCCGACACGCGGATGACGGTCAGCGACGCACCTTCGGGAGACTCCCGCAACGAGTCGGCGGCGTCATCGAGCCCCGATCGCGCGTCCAGGATGATCGCGTCGTCGGTGAAGCTGGGAATGGCGACCTCGACCCTCGTCGCGTAGGTCCCCTCACCATCGGTCCACAAGAGCTCGGTCACGCTGTCGGCCGGGTAGGCCACGAATCCCTCGTCGGTCGTGATCCCCTCGGCGAGAGCGATGTCGTAGATGGCTCGCACCTGATCGGCCGTGTCGGGCAGGCCGTCGCCGTCGGCATCCGTGATGTCGACGCCGGCCGCGGCCATGGCTTGCGGTGCGTCCACGGCAGTCCGAACGATCGACACCGCATTGTCAGCGACGTTGATCTCGCCGTCGAGCTCCCGAGCGAGGTAGGTGTCCGTCGAGGCCGCCTCGGCGGTGTCGAGGTCGATCACCACGTTCTCGAGGGCCACCAGCGTGGCCGGCTGCGTGAGGTCACCCTCGACATAGACGTACCCGGAGCCGGCGCCGCTCGTGTCCCCGAGGTGGATGTCGAGCAGATCGATGCTCTTGATGAAGCCGCTGTCCTCGGAGAAGAAGTCGCTGAAGGTGAACTCGGAGTCGACCTGGGTGAAGCCGACGACGCCCAGGATGGCCAGGCCCACCGTGATCGGGATGGTCACGACCCGCCACCGGGCGAAGAAGTGCACGACGTCGCCGGCTGCTTCGAATCCATGACCGGCGCCCTTGATGACCATGCCCGTCGACCGTCCCGCTTCAGCCGCGCGGCGGTAGAGGCGGCGCGTCCAGCGGATGGGTAGGTAGACGAACAGGGGCACGAAGACGGCCAAGGCGACGAAGCCTGCCGCCGGAAGGACGACACTCATGGTCACGGTTGCGCCGGCGACCAGAGCCATGAAGACGAAACCGATCTTGTAGGGGATCATCCGACCCCGGTCGATCGGCGGATCGCCCACACCGTCCTCGACGGCCAGCAGCCAGCGGGGTGCGATCAGACCGAGGATCACGAAGGCGATCAGCAGGGAAATGGCGGTCCCGATGCCGAACTGAGCGATGGCCTGGATGCCGGCAACGCCGTTGGAGATGAACGCCGCGGCCGATGACAGCACGGCCAGGGCCAGGGCCGGAAACACGAGGGTGAGACCATGCCGATAGGCGAGAGGACGGGCTGCGCCGTTCACCTGTTCCTCCCGGGCCCGGCCGCTGGAGTGTACGAAGAAGTCCACGCCGAAGGCGATCACCGAG
>JAOTZB010000401.1 GCA_029861625.1 Acidimicrobiia bacterium | reverse complement strand
GAGCGAGCGTCTCCCGACCGGCGAGCTCCTTCGTCCCGAGGGGTCGCGCTGCAGCCGAAGCCCTTGATTCGGCTGTGATGTCCTGCTTCACCGTCATGGCATGTCTCCGTTCTCGATTCCGTACTCGCTCCGTAGACCCGTCCGACGACGCCCTGATACGTGCCCGCCCCCACCATCCATCCGAAATTGCGGCGATGGCGCGCGCTGAGCGCGCCTGATCGCCGCAATTTCGGATGGGGTGGTCGGGCCATCGCCTGAGCCGGCGCGACACGGACGGACGGATCGTCCTCGGAGGAGCCGCAGCCACGAAACCCGCTGCGGTATGGTCCGTCGCACGCGCAGGGAGGGGACGATGTCGACAAACCGTGATCACCGTGGCGGCGGTCCCGGATCCCTGCCCGCGCTCCAACCGGTGCAACTGCTCGACCCCGACGGCAGTCGGCACGAGCACCCGGTCTACGCCATCGACATCTCGGCCACCGAGCTCATCGATCTCTATCGCCTCCTCGCGGTGACGCGGGCGATGGATCAGGAGTTCGTCAACCTCCAACGTCAGGGCGAGCTCGCCCTCTACGCACCCTGCATGGGCCAGGAGGCCGCCCAGATCGGGCTGGCCCGCGGCGTCGAGCCGACAGACTGGATATTTCCGCAGTACCGCGAACTGGGTGTCATCGTCGAACGGAAGGTGCCGCTCCGCCCGCTCGGGTCGTACTGGCGCGGTCGATGGCACAGCGGCTGGGATCCCTTCGAACATCGCATCGGCCCCATGACCATTCCCATCGCGACCCAGCTCCCGCACGCGGTGGGCTACGGCATGGGAATCCGCCTCGACGGCGGCGACGAGATCGTCGTTGCGTGCCTCGGCGACGGTGCCACGAGCGAGGGCGACAGCCACGAGGCCATGAACTTCGCCGCTGTCTTCGGCGCCCCGGTGATCTTCTTCGTGCAGAACAACCAGTGGGCGATCTCGGTGCCTGAGTCCGAGCAACATCACGCTGCGAGCCTCGCCCACAAGGCGATCGGCTACGGCATGACCGGCGTCCGCTGTGACGGCAATGACGTCCTGGCGACACTCGCCGTCGTGCGCCATCACGCCGAGCAGGTACGCGCCGGCGCGCCACCCGTGCTCGTCGAGGCCGTGACCTACCGCCGCGGCCCCCACACGACCTCCGACGACCCCACCCGGTATCGCAGTGATGACGACGTGGTCCGGTGGACGGCGCTCGACCCGATCCTCCGGCTCGAACGCCATCTCGCCGACATCGGTGCGCTCACGACGGCGATCTCGGCGGCCGTCACGGCGGCGTCCAGCGAGGCAGCTCTCGAGGTGCGCGAGGCACTGTTCGAGTCGCCGGACACCGACCCGCTCGAGCTGTTCGATCACGTATTCGCGGATCCGCCCGACCATCTGATCGCCCAGCAGAACCAGCTCTCGCTCGAGATCGATGCCGCGCTCGATGCCGGGCAGGCGACCGACGGGCCAGGCGTATGACCACGGCGAGCAGCGGGGCGTACCCACGATGACCACGATGGTCGAGGCCATCAACGCGGCGCTCCGCGACTCGCTCGCCGACGACGAGAAGGTGCTCGTGTTCGGTCAGGACGTCGGCCGACTCGGCGGCGTGTTCCGTGTCACCGACGGACTCCAGGACCGATTCGGTCCGAACCGCTGCTTCGACACGCCACTCGCCGAATCGGCCATCGTCGGCACCGCGATCGGGCTCGCGATGCGGGGATTCCGGCCGGTCCCCGAGATCCAGTTCGACGGATTCAGCTACCCGGCGTTCGAGCAGATCATCAGCCACCTGGCGAAGCTCCGCAACCGTACGCGCGGCGCGATCACGCTCCCGATCACGCTGCGCATACCCAGCCACGGTGGCGTCGGCGCCATCGAGCATCACAGCGAATCTCCCGAGACCTACTTCGTCCACACGGCCGGGCTCAAGGTGGTGACCCCGGCGACTCCTGCCGATGCGTACTCCCTGCTGCGCGAGTCGATCAGCTCAGACGATCCGATCGTGTTCCTGGAGCCGAAGCGGCGGTACTACAGCACCATCGACCTGGAGCTGCCCGTCACAACCGAACCGATCGGCCGGGCCGTGATTCGACGCAGCGGCACCGACGCCACCCTGGTCGGATACGGACCATCGACGGGTATCGCGCTCGATGCGGCCGACGCTGCTGCCGACGAGGGCATCTCCCTCGAGGTCATCGACCTGCGCTCACTCGTTCCCCTCGACATCCACACCGTGGTCGAGTCGGTGCGCCGGACCGGTCGGTGCGTCATCGTGCACGAGGCGGCCCGAACGCTGGGTATGGGCGCCGAGCTCGCGGCACTCGTGCAAGAACATGCGTTCTACGATCTCGAGGCGCCCGTGCTCAGAGCCACGGGTTTCGACACGCCGAACCCGCCGCCCCGTCTCGAACATCACTGGCTTCCCGACATCGACCGGGTGCTCGACTGTGTCGAGCAGACCATGGCGCATCGATGACTCACACCCGTGACTTCGTGCTGCCCGACCTCGGCGAGGGCCTCGAGTCGGCCGAGATCACGACGTGGCTGGTGGAAGAGGGTCAGTCGATAGAGCTCAACCAGGTGTTGTGCCTGGTCGAGACGGCCAAGGCCGTGGTCGAGGTGCCGTCGCCGTTCGCCGGTCGAATCAGCAAACGCCACGGCGACGAGGGCGACGAGATTCCCGTCGGCACCATCCTCGTCAGCATCGAGGTCGCAGGTGAGGCACCACCCTCTGCCGGTGACGTCGCCGGGCCTCCGGTGCTCGTCGGATACGGCACCTCGCCGGGGGCGAGCCGGAGGCGGAGGAACAGAAGCGCTTCGGTCCAGGCGTCGACGCCGGACCGGGTTCGGGCCAAACCGGCCGTCCGCCAGCGGGCACGAGAGCTCGGCGTCGACATCGCGTCCCTCGCCCCGGGGTCGGGGCCCGGGGAGACCATCACGCGAGCCGACGTCGAGGCGGCCGCCGCTGCTCCTCCCGCCCCAGACACCGCCCCGGCCACCGAACCAGCCGAACCAGCCGACACCGCCCCGGCCACCGAACCGGCAGCGGCGACCACCCCTGAGGCCTCGATCGGGTCGGGACGCACGATCGAGCTCCGCGGCATCCGGGCGATCATCGCCG
>JAOTZB010000400.1 GCA_029861625.1 Acidimicrobiia bacterium | reverse complement strand
GATGTCGATGACTACGGCTACGCCAGCCACATCGGCGACGGTGACGTTCCCGGCGAGCTCGAGGACAAGGCCCGGCTCACCCGCGACAACTGCCCAGAACACGCCATCACCGTCGTCGACTGAACCCGCGCCCCCGTTATTGGCGACCAGAACGGGCAAGTCCCGTACGATCCGGGCGTGCGAACGGCCACCACGTCCGACGGTCCGGGCCTTCGACTGCTCACTACCCCCTACGGGCCGACCGCCACGCAGTTGTTGGTCGACACCGTCGCCGCGGCCAAGGCCGGCGACCCGCTGGCCGCCGCGACGATCGTGGTGCCGAACAACTACACCGGCGTCGCGACGCGGCGGGCACTGGGCCGATCCCGCGTGGCCGGGGCCGGTGCGGGTGTCGCCGGTGTCAACTTCCTCACGTTGTTCCGGCTCGGCGAGCTCCTCGGGGGCACGGCGCTGGCGCGGCGACGGCTACGGCCGGTATCGACTGCCGTCCTCACCGCGGCCGTGCGGCGCGTGCTGGCCGACGAGCCCGGTCTCTTCGAATCGGTGCGTCAGCATCCGGCCACCGAACGGGCCCTGGTCGCAGCTCACCGCGAGCTCGGTGACGTTCCGGCCCCGGCTCTCGACCGCCTCGGGTCACGCAGCCCCCGCGCCGCAGAGGTCGTGCGGATCCATCGTCGGCTGGTCGAGGTCCTGCGTTCGTCGTGGTACGACGAACACGATCTGTTGACGGCCGCGACGACGACCGTCCGAGCCGATCCCGCATCGGTCGCGTGGCTCGGCACGATCGTGGTCCATCTCCCCCAACTCATCGCCCGACCCGCGGCCGAGCTGGTGCGTGCGCTCGCGTCGGCGCGTCCGGTGCTGGTGATCGTTGGACTGACCGGTGTCAGCTCGGCCGATCTGACCGTTACCCGGTCCCTCGACCGCCTCGGGCTCGTCGAGGCGGGCAGCCTGGCCGGTCACGGCCCCGACCGAATCGATCGGGCCATCGCCGACGAGGTGGTCGGGGTGTCGGATCCCGACGAGGAAGTGCGCACCGTGATCCGGCGCGTCGTCGACGCCATGCGGGAGGGAGTGCCACTCGACGCGATGGCAATCCTCCATGGTGCGCCCGAGCCCTACGCCCGGATACTGCACGAGCAGCTCGCGGCGGCCGAGATCCCTTCGAACGGCACAGCGCCACGAACGCTTGCCGAGAGCCTCCTCGGACGAACGCTGCTCGATCTGTTGTCGCTGTCCGATCACGACTACCGGCGAGCCGACGTGATGGCGCTGCTCACCTCTTCGCCGATCCGCGACGGTGGGCGGCCGATTCCGGCGTCCGCGTGGGAGCGGATCAGCCGGGAAGCAGCAGTGATACAAGGGTCCGACTGGGAGTCGCGCCTGCATCGGCTGGCCGACGACAAGCGGCGAGAGGCCGAACGCGAGGCCGAAACCGAAGGTCGGGACTGGTTGATCGAGCGGCTGGAACGCGCCGCACGCCGAGCCGACCACCTCCGAGCGTTCGTCGGCAGGCTGATGGACGACACGGGGGCCGAGCGCCTGGGCGACTCGTGGCGGCGGGCCGCCCGCAACGTCCGCCGGCTCGTCGAGCGCTCCCTCGGTGACGACCGGAGTGACTGGCCCGCCATCGAGGTCGCGGCGGCCGAGAAGGTCGAGGCCGCGCTCGATCGGCTCGCCGTGCTCGATGCCGTCGACGATCCGCCGACCGCAGCCGTATTCCGGCGCACGCTCGAACAGGAGCTCGCCGCCAGCCTGGGGAGGGTCGGCCGTCTGGGGAACGGGGTGCTGGTCGGGCCGCCATCGGTGGCCGTGGGTCTCGACATGGAACGAGTTTTCGTGGTCGGAATGGCCGAGGGCACGTTCCCGGCCCGGGTGCGCGACGACTCGCTGATGCCCGATCGGGAACGGGCGGCGGTCGGTCTCGACCTCCCGCCCCGGTCCGAGGCGATCCACGACCAGCACCGGCAGTTCCTGGCCGCCATCGCAGGAGCGAAACGAGCCGTGTTGACGTGGCCCCGCGGCGACCTTCGCCGCAGCGCGGAGCGGCTCCCGAGTCGATGGCTCCTCGACTCCGCGTCGGCGCTGGCCGGGACGCCGCTCACGGCGTCCGATCTCGGGTCCGGCGAGTGGCCGTGGCTGCGCACATCGCCTTCGCACGTCGCCGGCCTGGCCGCGACGGCGTTTCCGTCGACCTCCCACGAGTACGACCTGCGGGTGCTTCTCGATCACGATCGCGGCGGCGGCACCATCGACGATCACCCGGCAGTCACGGCGCGACCATCGCTCGTCCGCGGCGTCGACCTCGTCCGAAGCCGTCGCAGCCGGGCGTTCACCCGCTTCGACGGGAACCTCGCCTCGGTGGCGATCACGAGCCCGGCCGACGCGGGCGAGGTGCTGTCGCCCACCCGGCTCGAGACGTGGGCGGTGTGTCCACATCAGTTCCTCTTCCGTCATATTCTCCGGGTCGAGCCGGTCGAGGATCCCGACGCCCAGCTCGAGTTGTCGCCGCTCGATCGCGGGTCGATCGTGCACGATGTGCTCGATCGCTTCGTCTCCGAGGTGCTCGCCCGGCCCGCCGCCGGACAACCCGAGCCGGGTCAGCCGTGGACGGCTGCGGACCGGCTGCGGCTCGGTGTGCTGGCCGAGGCGGCATTCGCCGAGGTCGAGCGAAGAGGTGTGATGGGCAAGCCCGTCTTCTGGCGGCGAAGCCGCGCGGACATCGCGCGTGAGCTCGGCAATTTCCTGAGCGCGGATGATCGACACCGCGCCGAGTCGGGCGCGCGCCTGCTCGCGAGCGAGCTCGGCTTCGGCGTCAGCGCGGCCCGATCGGGGCCGGTCACCTGGACCCTGAGCGACCGGAGAACGCTCCGCTTTCGCGGCAGCGCCGATCGCGTGGACCGTCTATCCGACGGCGGTCTGGCCGTGCTCGACTACAAGACCGGATCGACGTTCGCCTACCGGAAGCTCGGTCCGGCCGATCCCGACCAACGTGGGACCCGGCTCCAGCTCCCGATCTATGCGCTGGCCGCCAGGGCGGCGGTCGGCGAACCCCGTGCGCCGGTGCGCGCCGCCTACTGGTTCGTGAGCGATCGGGGGAAGTACGAGCAACGTGGCTACGAGCTGACGCCGGAGATCGAG
>JAOTZB010000399.1 GCA_029861625.1 Acidimicrobiia bacterium | reverse complement strand
GAAGCCTTCTTGGCCGAAGCCTTCTTGGCCGAAGCCTTCTTGGCCGAAGCCTTCTTGGCCGAAGCCTTCTTGGCCGAAGCCTTCTTGGCCGAAGCCTTCCTGGTCGGGGCCGTCTTCGCGGGAGCCTTCTTGGTCGGCGCCTTCTTCGCAGGCGGACTGCTGGCCGAAGCCTTCTTCGCGGCAACCTTGGTGGCCGTCGCTCCGGGCTTCTTCGTGCTCTTGGCCATCGTCTACCTCTGATAGAGGCACCCCGCCGGGCGCCTGATCGGTCGGCGTATGGTACACGCCTCCCGCCATCCAACCGCGCGGCCCTCTCGGCCATTCCACAGTGGGACGAACCGCACGCACGCTCGAGTCGAGCGTCATCGGCATCGCTCCTGCCCCCGGGGTCAGCCGATATCCTTGTCAGCCGCTGGATACCCAGGTGGAGCCCCTCTCGATGCCCGTTGACCCCGACTCGAAGCCGTACCCGACGGTCGATCCGAAGCCCGATCTGCCCTCGCTCGAACGGACCGTGCTCCAGTGGTGGGACGACAACGACACCTTCCGGGCGTCGGTCGAGGCCCGCAGCGCCGACGACGAGTACGTCTTCTACGACGGCCCCCCGTTCGCGAACGGGCTGCCGCATCCCGGACACCTGCTCACCGGTTACGTGAAAGACGTCGTGCCGCGGTACTGGACCATGCGCGGCAAGCGGGTCGAGCGTCGCTTCGGTTGGGATTGTCACGGCCTCCCCGCCGAGATGGAGACCGAGAAGGAGCTCCCCGTGTCGGGGCGTTCCAGCATCATCGAGTACGGCATCGACCGCTTCAACGACCAGTGCCGAACCTCCGTGCTCCGCTACACCGCCGAGTGGCAGAAGACCGTCACCCGTCAGGCTCGCTGGGTCGACTTCACGAACGACTACAAGACCATGGACCTCTCCTACATGGAGTCGGTCATGTGGGCTTTCAAACAGCTCTGGGACAAGGGCCTGCTCTACGAGGCCTACAAGGTCATGCCCTACAGCTGGGGCGCCGAGACGCCGCTGTCGAACCTCGAGATCCGCCTCGACGACTCCACCCGTCCGCGCCAGGATCCTGCCATCACCGTCGCGTTCGACCTCGAGCCCCAGGCCGGCGATCCGGGACCGATGCGGATGCTCGCATGGACGACCACTCCCTGGACCTTGCCGTCGAACCTGGCGCTCGCCGTCGGCCCCGACGTCGAGTACTCGATCGTCGGGGACGACGGCACCTTCTACATCATCGGTGCGGCCACCGTCGAGAAGTACGAGGCGCAGCTCGGTCAGACCACCCATCACGGCACCGTCGTCGGCGCCGATCTCGTCGGTCGTGGTTACCTGCCGCTTTTCCCCTACTTCGCCGATCGCGGCGACGCCTTCCGGGTTCTCGCCGCCGACTTCGTCGACACCACCGACGGCACCGGCATCGTTCACCTGGCACCCGGGTTCGGCGAGGACGACCAGGTCACGTGCGAGGCCAACGGCATTCCCATCGGACGCGTCCTACCGGTCGACGACCAGGGCCGTTTCACCGACGACGTCGTCGAGTGGGCCGGCGAGAACGTCTTCGAGGCCAACCCGCACATCATCAAGTACCTCAAGGACGCCGGCCGCGTCGTCCGCCACGACACCTACGTGCACAACTACCCGCACTGCTGGCGAACCGACACGCCGATCATCTACAAGGCGATCACGTCCTGGTATGTGAAGGTCACCGACATCCGAGATCGGTTGACGGCCCTGAACCAGCAGATCAACTGGGTGCCGGCGAATGTGCGCGACGGTCGATTCGGGATGTGGCTCGAGGGAGCCCGCGACTGGTCGATCAGCCGCAATCGGTTCTGGGGATCGCCCCTGCCGGTGTGGAAGAGCGACGATCCCGGCCACCCCCGGATCGACGTCTACGGCAGCCTCGACGAGATCGAGGCCGACTTCGGCGTGCGACCCGACGACCTCCATCGTCCCTTCATCGATGAGCTCGTCCGCCCGAACCCCGACGATCCGACCGGGCGCTCGATGATGCGGCGGGTTCCCGAGGTCCTCGACTGCTGGTTCGAGTCGGGCTCGATGCCGTTCGCCCAGGTGCACTACCCGTTCGAGAACAAGGACTGGTTCGAGTCCCACTTCCCCGCCGACTTCATCGTCGAGTACATCAACCAGACCCGCGGCTGGTTCTACACCCTGCACGTCCTCGCCGGCGCGTTGTTCGACAAACCGGCGTTCGACAACGTGATCTGTCACGGCGTCTTGTTGGCCGACGACGGCGCCAAGCTGTCGAAGAAGCTGCGAAACTACAGCGAGCCCACCGATGTCTTCGACAACCAGGGCGCCGACGCCATGCGCTGGTACTTCATGTCGTCGAACATCGTTCGCGGGGGCGACGCGCGCATCAGTGACGCCGGCATCGACGATGTGGTGCGGCAGGTGATCACACCCATCTGGAACGCGTACTCGTTCTTCACGCTGTACGCGAACATCGACGGGTACCGGGCTACCGAGCGAGCCGACAGCGAGGTGCTGCTCGACCGCTACATCCTGGCGAAGACGAGGGCGCTGGTCGAAGCCACCCAGCTCCGGCTCGATGCCTACGACCTGCCGGGCGCGTGCGCCGAGATACAGGGGTTCATCGACGCACTCAACAACTGGTACATCCGCCGCAGTCGCGATCGCTTCTGGGCGCCGGCCGCGACCGACAGCCAGCGCGACAAGGCCGACGCGTACGACACCCTCTACACCGTGCTGACCACGCTGTGCCGGGTGGCTGCACCCTTGCTGCCGATGGTCACCGAGACGATCCACCGTGGCCTCGCCGGCCCCCAGGAGAGCGTGCACCTCACCGACTGGCCCGACGCAGCGTCACTGCCCGATGACCACTCACTCGTAGCGGCGATGGACCGACTGCGCGACGTCGCATCGACGGCGCTCCGACTCCGTGAGGACAACGGCCTCCGCGTCCGGTTGCCGCTCCGCTCGCTCACGGTCGCCGGACACGGCGCGACCACCCTTCGCCCGTTCGCCGATCTGTTGGCCGACGAGGTCAACGTCAAACACGTCGAGCTCACGGAGGACATCGAGGGTCTGGCGACGTTCGTCCTCCGGCCCGACGGCAAGGTTCTCGGGCCCCGGCTCGGCAAGGATG
>JAOTZB010000398.1 GCA_029861625.1 Acidimicrobiia bacterium | reverse complement strand
GATCGTCACCTTCCTGTTCGAGAACCGCGAGACGATCCGATTCCAGATCCAGGAGATGGCACGTGCCGAAAAGATCATCTCCGACGAGGGCATCGAGACCGAGCTCGCCGTCTACAACCCGCTGATCCCCGATCCGGGGCAGCTCTCGGCGACGATGTTCATCGAGTTGGTGACCGACGCCGACATGCGCGAGTGGTTCCCCAAGCTCGTCGGCATCGAGACGATGCTCGACATTCGCGTCGGCGCAGGCGACGACGCCGACACCGTGCGATGCGAGGTCGACCCTGCCCACGCCTCGCAGCTCACCCGCGACGAGATGACAGCCGCCGTGCACTACGTGAACTGGCGATTCACGCCCGAACAGATCGACCGGATCGTCGCGGGCGAGCCCGTATCCCTCGCGATCGATCATCCCGCCTACCGGTACGAGACCTTGCTGTCGTCCGAGTGCGTCGCCGAGCTGATCGACGACCTGCTCGGCGCCGGGACGAGCGCCCAGCCCCGCCCATGAGCGGCAGCCCTTCGACCCTCGACGATCACGGCGGCTGGCCCGGCGTCCTCGGCAACCTGGCCGACGGCCGCGACCTCAGCCTCGGGACAGCGCAGGCGGCACTCGAGAACATCCTCGCCGGCGATGCGACGAATGCCCAGATCGCCGCGTTCGTGGTCGCGTTGCGCCAGAAGGGAGAGACCGTCGACGAGATGACCGGGATGGTCCGGGCGATGATCGCTGCCGCCGAGCGGTTGATGTTGCCCGACGGCACCATCGACATCGTCGGCGCCGGTGGCTCCCCGCCTCGCCAGATCGCGGCCCTCAACGTGTCGACGATGGCAGCGTTCGTCGCGGCCGGAGCCGGCGCAATCGTGTGCAAGCACGGCAACCGGAAGGCCTCGTCGACGTCGGGGTCGTTCGACCTGCTCGAAGCGCTCGGCGTCGCGATCGACCTCGATGGACCCGCGGTCGAGGCGTGCGTGCGTGAGGCGGGCATCGGCTTCGCGTTCGCCAGGACATTCCATCCCGCGATGCGCTTCGCCGGACCGGTGCGGGTCGAGCTCGGCATTCCCACGGTCTTCAACGTGCTCGGGCCGCTGTCGCACCCGGGCCGGGTCACCCGGCAGGTGATCGGTGTCGCCGATCACGAGCTGGGCGAACGGATGATCCACGTCCTGCGGGCGAACGGGTCGATACGCGCCCTGGTGGTGTCCGGCGACGGCGGTCTCGACGAGCTCTCGACCACCGGGCCCGCGCTCACCCACGAGCTGCGCGACGGCCAGATCCTCACGACGTCCGTCGATCCCGCCGGGCTCGGCGTCCCCAGTGCATCGGCGGACCAGCTCCGCGGCGGTGATCCGGCTGCGAACGCCGCGATCGCCCGCGGTGTGTTCGCCGGTGACACCGGACCGGTCCGCGACATCGTGACGCTCAACGCCGCAGCAGGACTTCTCGTCGCCGGCGCGGTCGAGTCGTTGGCCGACGGCATCGGTGCAGCGGGCGCAGCGATCGACGACGGGCGGGTCGCCGCAGTGCTCGAGCGGCTCGTCGAGGTTTCCAACCGGGTCGCCGACTGATGGAGGCTCGCCGTTACCGCTGCAGCGCATGTGGCAATCTCACCCGCTTCGACGTCACGATCGCCCGCCGGACACGGGCGTTCCATCACTTCACGGTCGGCGGCGTGCTCGAGGTCGAAGAGGTCGAGGTCCTCGACGAACGGGTCGAGTCGGTCGAATGTCGATGGTGCGAGAGCCCCGACCACGTGATCGAGGTCGACGCCGAACAGGCCGACGCCGACGCGTCCGGGACTGTCACACCCGATGCGTAGCCTCTCGGTATGGCCGAGAGCACCACATTCACCATCGACTGCGACACCTGCGTCATGCAGCACACCAGCGCGTGTGACGACTGTGTGGTGTCGTTCATCTGCTCCCGTGAGCCCGACGAAGCCGTCGTCGTCTCCGTCGACGAACTGCGAGCACTCCGGCAACTGTCGACGGCCGGGCTCGTACCCGAGCTCCGGCATCGGCACCGAACCGGCTGAAGCGGCGTCAGATCGGCCTGGTCGTGCGACGATGAGCAGGTGACCACGCTCGCCGAGGAGCTCAGGGCCATCGGTCAGGCTGCCGGGCTGACCGCCGTCGGCTTCGCCCGAGCCGAGCGCTTCGAGGCCACCCGTGAGGTGCTGGAGACACGCAAGACGGCCGGTCTCGCGGCCGGGATGCAGTTCACCTACCGGAATCCGGCTCGGTCCACCGATCCGTCCCGCATCCTCACCGGTGCGAGAACGCTCGTCGTCGGCGCTCGTCGATACGCAACGGCTGCGCCCCGGTCTCCGCTCGACCAGCCTCATGGCCGGGTCGCCGCCTATGCCCGCATCGACCACTACGCCGATCTGCGGGCCGGCCTCGACACCATCGCGAACCGGCTCCGCGCCGATGGAGCGACGGCCCGGGTGGTCGCCGACGACAACGCATTGGTCGACCGCGAGGCCGCGGTGCGGGCAGGCATCGGCTGGTACGGCAAGAACACCAACGTGTTGCTGCCCGGCGAAGGCAGCTGGTTCGTCCTCGGCGCAGTCGTGACCGACGCCGAGATCGCGCCCGACCGGCCCGTCGAGACCGACTGTGGCAGCTGCACCCGGTGCCTCACGGCTTGTCCCACCGACGCGATCATCGCACCGGGTGTCCTCGACGCCCGTCGCTGCCTGGCCTGGCTCGTGCAGGCGCCCGGCGAGATACCCAGGCAGTACCGCGTCGCCATGGGCGATCGCATCTACGGCTGCGACGACTGTCAGGACGTGTGTCCCCCGAACCGCCGGACGACGATCGGTGCCCCCACCGGCGACGCGACCGGCTCGGGCCCGTGGATCCCGTTGCTCGACCTGCTCGAGGCCGACGACGACGAGGTCATGCGCCGGGCCGGCCGCTGGTACGTAGCCGAGCGCGACCCACGGCACGTGCGCCGCAACGCCCTGGTGGTCATCGGCAATGTCGGCCGAGCCGACGACCCACGCGTCGTCGCGGTCCTGCGCGGCCACATCGCGGGCCCCGACGACCTCGTCGCCGCGCACGCCGCCTGGGCCGCTCGACGCCTCGGTCTCGATCATCTCTGCGACATCGAGGATCCCGGGCCACTGCTTCGCGCCGAACTGGCCG
>JAOTZB010000095.1 GCA_029861625.1 Acidimicrobiia bacterium | reverse complement strand
GATAGAGCCCGTGACCGTCGATGTACTCCAGAACCGCGTCGGGCACGAGATGCTCGACCGGCCGGCCGGTAGCCATTCGCTGCCGGAGATCCGAGCTGGAAAGGTCGAGCAGCGGACAGCTGACGGTGGCCCACGACCAGCCGTGCGGCGGTTCGAGCCCGGCACTCCCGGGCCGTTCCACGACGACGATCGACGCGAGCTCGCGCACCTCGTCGGCGCGCTCCCAGGTCGGGAGTCCGTGAGCGGCGTCGGAGCCCAGTATCAAGAACAGCTCACGGCGCGGATGCCCGAGGTCGCGCAACGTATCGGCGGTATACGATTCGCCACCGCGCCGGATCTCGAGATCGGATGCATCGAGCCCGTCGATCTCCTCGAGGACGGCCTCGACCATTGCATAGCGGTGCTCGACAGCGGTGATGACCCGCTCGCCCACCTTCTGCCACGGAACGTTGGCAACCACGAACAGGACACGGTCGAGATGAAGGTCGTGGCGCACCGAGCGCGCCGCGACGAGATGGCCGATGTGGAGCGGGTCGAAAGTGCCGCCGAATATGCCCAGTCGCTCCGGCTCGGTCATCACCGGATTGTACGAAGAATGACTGGATCACGGGCATGATCTGTTGTAATGTCGTTGGCTGGCCTTGTCGGAGACGCGGAAGCGCAGCGATGCGGTGAAGCGGAGGTGCCCCCGCCGCGCGGCAAGCCACGGAAAACTCGACAATCCCCCAAGTTCTCGTTGGCATCCTGCCCCCGCAGGTGCATGCAAGCGCTTGGTCCGGTGGGAACAACGAACCCCCGGTGCACGTTGCAAAGCGTACCGCCGGAAACAGTTCGCGACTACCAGCCGGTCTCGAGCGTCTTGCAAGTCATACCCCCGAACCCCCTGAGTAAAAAATGAGCGATTCAGTTGGCCAGTACCTCAACGAGATCGGGCTCGTGCCCCTTCTCACCGCTGCCGAAGAGCGCCAGCTCTCGCAGATCATCGAGAAAGGCCAAGAAGCCGTAGCGGCCAAAGAGGCCGACGACAAGTCACGCGAACACGACCGAGCCATCCGCAAGGCTGCCGCGGCCAAGGATCGCTTCATCCGGGCCAATCTCCGGCTCGTGGTGAGCGTCGCCCGCCGGTATCCCCTCCCTCCCGGCATGGAGCTGCTCGACCTCATCCAGGAGGGCAACCTCGGCCTCGAGCACGCCGTCGACAAGTTCGACTGGCGCAAGGGTTTCAAGTTCTCCACCTACGCCACGTTCTGGATCCGCCAGGCCATCGGCCGTGCGCTCGACCAGAAGGCCAGCCTGGTCCGCCTCCCCGGCGATCGCTCGGCGAGCCTTCGGGCCGCCCTGCGCCAGGTCTCCGGCGACGGCGACGAGCTCGACGAAGAGCACGCCCGACTGCACCGGCTCACCACACCCACCTCTCTCGACCGCACGATCGGCGACGACGACAGCAACGAGCTCGTCGACCTGTTGCCCGACGCCAATCCTGGTCCCGAGACCACCGTGATGGAACGAGCCGAAGAGCAGATGGTCACCGGCCTGCTCGACGTTCTCGACGAACGTGCCCGCTACGCGGTCGAGCAGCGGTTCGGCCTCCACGACGGTCGGAAGCGTTCGTACCGTGAGGTCGGCGAGGAGCTGGGTGTTACCGCCGAGGCCGCCCGTCGGCTGGTGAAGCGAGCGGTCAACACCGTCCGCGACAGCGCTCCCGAGCGTATCGACGCCGCCTGATCTACCGTCCTCGACCGACATTCCGAACGATGCCCCGGGGAGACTCGGGGCATTTTCGGTTGTGACGGGACGAGAACCGCCCCACCATGGACACCGTGAACGCACCCTGGACCCCGACGAGCTGGCGCGACCGGCCCGCGATGCAACAGCCCCAGTGGCCCGACGCCGACGCGCTCGACGCCGTCCTGAAGGAGCTCGGCACGTTGCCCCCGCTCGTCTTCGCCGGCGAGTCACGCGACCTCACATCGCGCCTCGCTGCGGTTTCGCGGGGCGAAGCGTTCCTCTTACAAGCCGGAGACTGCGCCGAGTCGTTCGACCGGCTGAATGCCGACATCCTGCGCGACAAGCTGAAGGTCATCCTCCAGATGGCTGTCGTGCTCACGTACTCGGCCGGCGTCCCCATCGTGAAGGTCGGCCGCATCGCCGGGCAGTTCGCGAAACCACGATCGAGTGACACCGAGATCGTCGACGACATCGAGCTACCGTCGTTCCGCGGCCACATCGTCAACGACGCCTCGTTCTCGCCCGAGGCCCGGACTCCCGAGCCGAAACGGCTCCTCCAGGCCTACAACCAATCGGCGTCGACGCTCAACCTGCTCCGAGCATTCACGAAGGGCGGTTTCGCCGACCTGCGCCGAGTGCATGCCTGGAACCAGGAGTACGTCGCCTCGAGCAATGAAGGCCAGCGGTACGAGAAGCTGGCCGAGGGCATCGACGCCGCGCTCCGGTTCATCGAGGCCGCCGGCTTCGCGACCGATCTCGACGAGCGGCTGCACCAGGTCGACTTCTACACCAGTCACGAGGCCTTGATCCTCGGCTACGAGGAGGCGTTGACCCGCCAGGACTCGCTCACCGATGACTGGTACGACTGCTCCGCCCACATGCTCTGGATCGGCGAGCGCACCCGTCAGCTCGAGGGGGCGCACGTCGAGTTCCTGCGCGGTGTCGAGAACCCCGTCGGCTGCAAGCTCGGACCGACGGCCACCACCGACGAGGTGGTTGCGCTCTGCGAGGCGCTGAATCCGACCAAGCTACCGGGCCGTCTCACGCTGATCACGCGCATGGGCGCCGACAACATCGAAGCTGCCCTGCCGCCTCTGTTGCGCGCGGTCGCCGACGCCCGTCACCCGGTCGTGTGGGCCAGCGATCCGATGCACGGCAACACCTATACGTCCGAGAACGGCCACAAGACCCGGCACTTCGATCACGTCCTCGGGGAGGTGAGCGGGTTCTTCGCCGCCCACCGCAGCGAAGGAACGTGGCCGGGCGGTATCCACGTCGAGCTCACCGGCGAGAACGTCACCGAGTGCCTCGGCGGCGCCGACCAGCTCGCCGACGCCGATCTCGACCTGCGGTACGAGACGATCTGCGACCCCCGGCTCAACGGGCGTCAGTCGCTCGATCTCGCGTTCCGAGTGGCCGAGCTGCTCGGAGACTGACGCGGCCTCCGTCTCGGCTGAGCCGCACGACTCTCAGTCGATTCGGGTGAGGTCGAGCTCGCCGTCGGCGTGGCGACCCCGGAGGACCTTCTTGTCGAACTTGCCTACCGACGTCTTCGGGATCTCGTCGACGAACGCCCAACGCTCGGGCACCCACCAGCTCGCCACCCGACCCGCGAGGTGATCACGGAGGGCGGCGGCCGATGCCTCCTGCCCGTCGCCGAGAACGACGCACGCAACCGGCCGCTCGTCCCAGCGCTCGTCGGGCACACCGATGACCGCGGCCTCGAGGACTGCCGGATGACCCATCAGCTCGTTCTCGAGATCGACCGAGCTGATCCACTCGCCGCCGCTCTTGATCACATCCTTGGCCCGATCGGATATCTGGATGAATCCACCCGGGGCGATGGTTCCGACGTCTCCCGTCCGGAGCCACCCGTCGTGGAACTTCTCGTCGGTGGGATCGAGGTAGTAGCCCGCCGTGATCCACGGCCCACGGATCTCGATCTCGCCCTGCGCCTCGCCGTCCCACGGGAGCACGGCATCGTCATCGCCACAGATCCGCACCTCGACGCCAGGCATGATCCGACCGGTCTTGGCGCGGAACGCCATGCGATCCTCCGGCGCGGCGCGCCGCGGCGGCCAGGCGATCGCCCCCAGCGGCGACGTCTCGGTCATTCCCCACGCCTGTACGACCTCGACCCCGAACGTGTCGTCGAACGCCTCCATGAGCGAGACCGGCACGGCTGATCCACCGCACACGATGTAGCGCAGCGAGCTCAGATCGGCGTCGGGTTGGTTGTGCAGCACGTCGTTCAACACGGTCGGCACGGCTCCCGACACGGTGGGGCGGGTCCGCGCGATGACATCGGCGATCGGCGCGGCCTGGAGGAACTGCTGGGGCATGACGAGGTCGGCGCCGACGGTCCACGCCGCATACGGCATACCCCATGCGTTGGCGTGGAACTGCGGGACGATCAACAAGACACGCTCGGCTTCGCTGAACCGCAGGGTCTGGGCCGAGGTCACGCCGAAGGAGTGCAGGTACGTCGACCGATGTGAGTGGTCACGCCCTTCGGGTTGCCGGTGGTGCCGCTCGTGTAACACATGGCAGCAGCCGAACGTTCGTCGAGGTCGGGATAGTCGAAGCCGGGCGCCTCGCCGGCCAGCAGCTCCTCGTAGTCGAGCGTCTCGCCGAGGCCGGCAGTGTCGCCCTCGCCACACACGATCAGGTGGCGCACGGTGGCGAGCTGATCGCGCACGCGGGCCAGCAGCGGCGCAATCGACGCGTCGAGGATGATCACCTCGTCGGCTGCGTGGTTGATCACATAGGCCAACTGATCGACGAAGAGGCGGATGTTGAGGGTGTGGAGCACCGCTCCGAGGCACGGGATCGCAAGATATGCCTCCATGTGGCGCTGGTTGTTCCACATGAACGTGCCCACCCGATCGCCCGGCTCGACACCGAGCCCGACGAGCGCGGCCGCGAGACGGTCGGCCCGATCGGCGACTTCGGCGAACGTGGCCGTCTCGATCTCGGCGTCGGGGCCCTGGTAGGTGAGCACCTCGGAGTCGCCGTGGATCGTGCGACCGTGGCGGAACAGATGGGTGATCGTCAGGGGGAAGTCCTGCATCGTGCTCTGGATCATGAGCCGAGCCTGCCGCGCCCGGACGCAGCGCTCAAGTCGTCGGGCGCTCGGCTCAGACCAGCGTCTCGACGAACTTCTCGAGCTGCCGGAGGTTGCGGACCTCCCACACTCCGTCGCAGTGGATGCCGTATTCGCCGACGATGGAGTCGCCCGTATCCCAGTAGGAACGGGGCTCGGGGTTGAGCCAGTGCACGTGGCGGGCCCGTTGCTCGATCTCCTTGATGATCCAGGCCTGGGATGCGTGGTAGTTGTTGCGGGCGTCACCGAGGATCATCACGGTGCTCTTGGCGTTGACGTCGCGCCCGTAGCGCTCCCAGAACACCTCGAGCGCATGGCCGTAGTCGGAGTGTCCGTCGACCCACACCACGTCGGCTTCGGTGTTCACCCGATGGACGGCCTCGGTGATGTCCTCGACGCCGTCGAAATACGAGGTGACCTCGTCGAGGCCGTCGATGAACACGAACGACCTCACCTTCGAGAACTGGCCCGACAACGCGTAGACGAGGTGCAGCGTGAAGCGGGCGAACGCCGCGACCGAGCCGCTGATGTCGGCGATGACCATGATCTCGGGCTTCGACGGCCTCGGGTACTTGAACTTCGGTTCGGCCGGCACCCCGCCGTAGCTCAACGAGTGGCGCACGGTGTTGCGGAAGTCGAGCGCACCCTTGCGGCCGTGACGGCGCTTGCGGGCGAGCCGGACCGCCAGCTTCCGGGTGAGCGGCTGGATGGCCTTGCGCAGCGACAACATCTCCTCGCGGGTCGCGTGCATGAAGTCGACGTCTTCGGGAAGCGGCTTCCTCAGCGTCTTCGCCATCGCCTCGACACCACGGTCCGCCACGAGGTGGCGCCGGATCTCGGCCTCGATCTCCTTCTTCAGCTTGTCGATGCGCGTCTCGAACTCGTCCTGCTCCAGCCGCTCCTCGAACGAGGTGAGCGGATCGGGCGACTCCTGCCTCGTCTGCTGCATCAGGCGTTCCAGAACACCGTCGAGATCGAGATTCCGCAGGGTCCGGTAGAGGTAGTAGGTCCCCCCGACCGGGCGGCCCGGTTCCATACCGGCGAACCGCTTGACGGCCTGGCGGGCGATCGCCCGCATCATCGTCTGATCGCCGCGTAGCAGCGACTGGTACAACAGCTCGGCGAGCTCCTCGGGAGACAGGCCATCCCCGCCGCCTCCGCCACGTCCCTCGCCGTGACCCTCGCCCTGACCGTCGGCGTCGCGCTCGTCGTCGTCGGCCAACCCGTCGGCGTCCCAATCGCCGTCGACGAGATCGTACTCCCTGCCGCGCAGCGAGAAGTACACCTCGAAGACCGTCTCGAACGCTCGCCAGTGGGCATGGTTCTTGACCAGCGTGGCGCCGAGCGCGTACTTGAACGCATCTCGATCCTCGAGCGGGATGTGAGTGACCGCCTCCATGGCGTCGAGGTTCTCGGTGAGGCTCACGGGGAGCCCAGCGGCTCGGAGCTCGGAGATGAACCCGGTGAGGAGCTCGAGCAGCGGCGAGTCGGTGACAGTCACGGAGCGTCAGACGTTGGCCGGGGCGAAGGCGTCGCCGTTGGCGCTGAACTCCTTGATGGCCCGCTCGATGTCGGTGCGGTACTTCAACAAGATGTTGACGGTCTCGATCGCGGTGTCGGCCTCGATGTGTTCGACCCCCAACAACACGAGCGTGCGAGCCCAGTCGAGCGTCTCGGAGACCGATGGCGCCTTCTTCAGCTCGATCTGGCGGATCGACCGCACGACACGGGCGATCTGATCGGCGAGGCTGTCGGTGATGCCCTCGACCTTCCTGAGCACGATCTGTTTCTCGCGGTCCATGTCGGGGTAGTCGACGTGCAGGTACAGACAGCGCCGCTTCAGCGCCTCTGACAGCTCCCTCGTGTTGTTCGACGTGAGGAACACGAGCGGAATCTGCGTGGCCTCCACGGTGCCGAGCTCGGGAATCGACACCTGGTAGTCGGAGAGGATCTCGAGGAGCAACGCCTCGGTCTCGACCTCGACACGGTCGACCTCGTCGATGAGGAGCACCACCGGTTCGTCGGCCCGAATGGCCTCGAGCAGCGGACGGGTGAGCAGGAACTCGTCGGAGAAGATGTTGTCCTCGATCTCGTCCCAGGCGACGTCATTGCCGCGCTCGGCCTGGATGCGGAGCAGCTGTTTCTTGTAGTTCCACTCGTACAGCGCCTTGGACTCGTCGAGGCCCTCGTAGCACTGGAGCCGGATGAGCCTGGCGCCCGACATCTCTGCGACGCTCTTCGCCAGCTGCGTCTTCCCGGTTCCGGCCGGGCCCTCGACCAATACCGGCTTCTGCAGCCGATCGGCGAGATACACGACCCCCGCAATGCCGTCGTCAGCCAGATAGCCGACATCGTGCAACGACGTGCGAACACCGGCGACATCTGCGAAGCGAGGTTCCATCCATGCAGCGTACGGCGTGGGCAGCCCTCGCTCGAATCGGTTCGACCGCCGCCTTCGCTGCCGTCATCGCACCCGCCGAACGCCGGTCCATCGAGCAATCCGGCCTCATGCCGGGACTAGCCTCGTGCGAACGCCCATGAGCGACGATCGGCATCTCCGCACCTCTCGACGCGACGAACGAGCCCGCCGCAGCGGACGCTCGGCGGCGCTGGTCGCGTCGGGCATCTTGTTGTCACGGATCTCCGGCGTCGGACGCGAAATCGGCCTCCGCGCCGGCCTCGGAACCGGCACTGCCGCCGCCGATGCGTTCGCCGCCGCCCTGATCATCCCCAAGCTCCTCCAGAACCTCTTGGGCGAGGGCTCGTTGTCAGCGTCGTTCATCCCCGTCTACGCACGACTGCTGGAAGACGGCGAGGAGAAGGAGGCAGGGAGGGTCGCCGGCGCGGTGTTCTCGGTCCTCGCGGTTCTCACCGCCGCGCTGGTGCTGGTCGGACTGTTCCTGGCCCGTCCGTTGGCCACGATCGTGGCGCCTGGGATCAGCGGCGACGAGCGCGATCTCATCGTCGATCTGCTGCGAATCATGTCGACCGGCATCGGGTTCATCGTGTTGGCGGCGTGGTGTCTCGGTGTGCTCAACGCCCACCGGCGGTTCTTCCTCAGCTACATCGCACCCGTGCTTTGGAATGCCGCGATCATCGCCGGGCTCATCGTCGCGTCGGTGCAGGACTGGGTGCAGGCCGACATCGCCGAAGCAGCAGCGTGGGGCGTGCTCGTCGGCGGACTGCTCCAATTCCTCGTTCAGCTCCCGTTGGTGCTGCGGCTCGTCCCGTCCCTCCGCCTCGGGTTCGGTCGCGGGAGCATGCACTTCCGGGCCGTACTCCGTCGGTTCGTTCCTGCCGTCAGCGGCCGCGGCGTGGTCACGCTCAGCACCTACCTCGATGTCGCGCTGGCCTCGCTGCTGGCCACCGGCGCGATCGCCGCGCTCAGCTCGGCGCAGGTCCTCTACCTGATGCCCATCAGTGCGTTCGCGCTGTCGGTCGCGGCGGCCGAGCTGCCCGAGCTGTCGAGAGGGATGGATACCGAACGACGAGCCGCCATCCAGCTCCGGCTCGGCCTCGAGCGCATCTCACTCTTCCTCGTCTTCTCCGCGGTTGCCTTCCTTGCCATCGGCGAGACGGTCGTTGCCGCTCTCTACGAACGGGGGAGCACCAACGCCGACGACGTGATGCTGATCTGGCTCGTGCTGGCCGCCTACTCGCTCGGCATGCCCGCGTCCGGTGCGTCACGGCTCCTGCAGAACGCCAGGTACGCCGAGGGCGACGTCAGCGGCCCGGCTCGCATCGCGGCACTACGCGTCGCGATCGCGGCTGTCGTCGGCGTCGTCGTCATGTTCCAGCTCGACAGGTACGCGATCGTCGGGGGCGAGATCCAACGAATGGGTGATCTCCCGGCGTTCACACCTGTCGCCAAGGACGTCCGGACCGACGGCACCCTGCGCATGGGCGCGGTGGGCCTCGCGGTGGGCGCCTCGGTGGCGGCATGGGTGGAGCTGGTCTGGTTGCAGCGCCGCGTTCGCCGTGGGCTTCCGATGGCGCCGCTCGTCAGATGGTCGCTGTGGCGTCTCGCTCCGGCGGGGGCCGCCGCCGCCGTGATCTGTATCGTCGGCCGGCTCACGCTCGACTCGGTCGCTCCGATACTCGTCGCCCCGGTCGTCCTGGCCGTTGCCGGCCTCATCTACCTCGCGATCGCGAACGTGTCGGGAAACCGTGCCGCGGTCGAGCTCATGTCGCCGATCCTGCGGCGCATCTCGCGCTGATCCGCAACGACGGTCAGGGCAGGATGACCATGTCGTCTCGGTGGATGACCTCGTCGGGTCCGTTGCCGGGTCGATCGGCGCTGCGCTGACCGGCCGCGCCGCGGACCTCGTCGGCCTGCATCGCGACCAGACCCTTGGCGAAGACCTGGCCGTCGGGGCCGGCGATCTCGACAGCATCGCCGGGCGCGAAGTCGCCCTGAACGTCGGCGATACCGACGGCCAGCAGGCTCGTACCCCGCTCGATCAGCGCCCGCTGCGCGCCGGCATCGACGGAGAGGATACCTTCAGCTCGCACGGCGAACGCGATCCACAGCTTCTTCGCGGGCAACGTGACGTCGCGAGCGACGACGGAGGTGCCGACGCCGGGTTTCGCGGCGACGGCGTCGATCAGGACCTGATCGCGGTTCGCGGCGGCGATCACGGTCCGGACACCGGACCACGCGGCGATACGGGCTGCCGACAGCTTCGACGCCATGCCGCCGCTCCCCCGCCGGCCCGGCCCGGTCACGACCGCTTCGAGCTCCCGGTCGATCTCGAGGATCTCCTGGATGAGCGACGCCGACTGGTCGATCCGCGGATCGGCGGTGAGCACGCCCGGAGTGTCGGTGAGCAAGACGAGCACCTCGGCTTTCAAGAGGTTCGCGACGAGGGCGGCGATGCGATCGTTGTCGCCGAAACGAATGGCATCGTCGGCGATGACATCGTTCTCGTTCACGATCGGCACGACGCCGAGCTCGAGCAGTCGCCCGAGCGTGCCCCGTGCATGGAGGTACTGGCTTCGCTCGAAGAAGTCGAGGGGGGCGAGGAGCACCTGTCCGCCGACGAGGCCCTGTTCGGCCAGCGCGCCTTCGTACACACGCATGAGGCGGGTCTGGCCGACTGCCGATACGGCCTGGAGCGTGACCGAATCGCGAGCTCGGTCCTGCTCGAGCCCGAGTACGGCGCGTCCGGACTCGATCGCTCCCGATGTCACGATGACCACATCGCGCCCATCGGATCGGAGCTCGGCGACCTGCGCGCAGAGGCGCTCGATGGCATCGGTTGCGATGGACCCGTCCTGGTCGGTGAGCGACGACGTTCCGATCTTGACGACCACGGTCATGTCCAGATGTCCTCTTCGTATTCGAATTCCGCGGCGCCGATCTGGACCAGGTCGCCGGGCTGCGCGCCGGCGCGACGTAGCGCCTTGTCGACGCCGAGCGACGTGAGCCGGTGCCGGATGTAGTCGAGCGCGTCCGGCGTTGTCGTGTCGGAGAGCGCGACCGTCCGCTCTGCCGGGCGACCGATCACGATGAATCCACCGTCGATGCGCTCGACCCTGACCCCCGCGGGCTCCGGGCGGTGGATGACGGACCGGGAGTCGTGCTGGACGCGTGCTCTTGCCTCGGCGACCAGCTGCGCCATCGCCCCCACGAGCTCGGTCAGCCCGTCGCCGGTCACCGCCGAGATTCGGAGCGCGCCGTCCGGTGGTTCGAGCATCTCGACGTCTGTCTTCGAGCCGACGATGAGCCGCGGCCGCTCGAGCAGGTTCGGCTGATAGGCGCCCAGCTCGTCGAGCACCACACGCAGTTGCTCTTCGGGCGCGGTGCCGTCGACCGGCGCGAGATCGACGAGCACGCACAACACGCGCGCCCGCTCGATGTGACGCAGGAACCGGTCTCCGAGCCCTCGGCCCTCACTGGCACCTTCGATCAGGCCGGGGATGTCGGCAACGACCAGATCGGTCCTGTCGTCGACCCGCACCACACCGAGGTTGGGTTCGAGCGTCGTGAACGGGTAGTCGGCGATCTTGGGTCTCGCAGCCGAGATCCGGGAGATCAGCGTGCTCTTCCCCACGTTCGGGAAGCCGACGAGCGCGACATCGGCCAGCAGCTTCAGCTCGAGGCGAAGCCATCGTTCCTCGCCCTCTTCGCCCTGTTCGGCGAAGGTCGGGGCTCGGCGGCGATTGGTGAGGAAGCGGGCATTGCCGCGCCCGCCGGCGCCGCCGCGCGCCGCCAACCATCGATCGCCCGAGTGGGTCAGGTCGGCCAACAGACTGCCGTCGAAGTCGCGCACCACGGTTCCCTCCGGGACCGCCACCACGAGATCGTCTCCCATCTGCCCGTGCTTCTTCTTGCCCTGACCGTGCGAGCCCTTCCCCGCCCGCCGGTGTGGATGGTCACGAAAGGCCAGCAACGACGACACGTTGTGGTCCGCGACCATCCAGACGTCGCCGCCCTTGCCGCCGTCGCCGCCGTCGGGCCCGCCGCGGGGCGTGTGTGCCTCACGCCGGAACGACACGCAGCCGGCGCCGCCATCGCCACCGCGGACGTTGAGGTTGCATTCGTCGACGAACTGGGACACCCCGACAGGGTAGGGACTCGACCCTCGGTGCCGGTGGAGTTCGCGTCATCGGTCCTCGGCCCGACGCGGAAGATCCCGAGCCGGAATGGCTCGGGATCACCGGCAGATCGGTTGTCTCAGCTGTCTATCGTGACGATGTCGCCAGGGATCACGTCGACGAGCTTGCGGCCGTGGCGCTGCGCGAACTTGACCGTGCCGTTGGAGGTTGCGAACAGCGTGTCGTCGCCACCCTTGCCGACGTTCTCGCCGGGATGGATCCGGGTGCCACGTTGCCGGAGGATGATGGTGCCGGCATGTATGGCGGTGCCGTCGAACACCTTCACACCGAGACGCTTCGACTGCGAGTCGCGCCCGTTGCGGGTGGACCCGCCTCCTTTGGTCTTCGACATGGGTTATCCCTTCGAGATTCCCGTGATCTCGATCACGGCA
>JAOTZB010000094.1 GCA_029861625.1 Acidimicrobiia bacterium | reverse complement strand
TTCTCGTCGCCGAGGAAGCGACGGACATCATCGAGATCGGACATGGAGAGCTCCCTTCGTCACCGCCGCGATGATCGCACGATCGTGGGCGGCGGTGTACCCGGCCGTGGTCGAGCCGGCCGGGGAATGCTCGGGGCCCACCGGTCAGTCGACATCGTCGACGTCGAACCAGGCGCCCCGACCGTCCGACGCGATGATCGCGTCGATCACCCGCTGGACCTCCCATGCTTCGCGGAAGTCGGGCCACGGGCGTCCGTCGGGTGACGCGATTCCCTCGACGAGATCCCGTACCTCGATGGCCTTGAGGTCGTTGAACCCGAGCTGGTGGCCGGGAGCCGGGACGAAGCTCGCATAGTCCTTGTGGGCCGGGCCGGCCAGGATCCGCGTGAACCCCTCGCGACCGACCGGCTGACCTGTGGTGTAGAGCTGGAGCTCGTTGAGCCGCTCGAAGTCGATGACGAGCGCGCCCTCGGTGCCTCGCACCTCACACCCGAGCGCCATCTTGCGTCCGGTCGCGATCCAGCTCGCGGCGACGGTTCCCGTGGCGCCGCTGGCGAACCGCATCAGCGAGTCCATCTCGTCGGCGACCTCGACCGTCATCGTCTCGCCCTCGGACGAGGTTCGCTCGCCGATGACGGTTCGGCGATCTGCGGCGACCGAGACGATGGGCCCGAGCAGGTACCGGGCAATCGAGACGATGTGACTGCCGAGGTCGGCGACCACACCGTCGCCTGATCGCGGGTCGAAGCGCCACGGGCTCACCAGGGTGCTCGGGTCGAGCATGTAGTCCTCGAAGTGGGCGCCCCTGAACGCGAACACCTCGCCGATCTCGCCGCTGTCGATGATCTCCTTGGCGAGGGCCGTGATGGGATTCTTGAGGTAGTTGAGGCCGACCATCGTCAGGACTCCGGCGGCCTCGGCCGCCTCGACCAGTGGCCTCGCCTCGGCGGCGGTGGGGGCCAACGGCTTCTCGCAGTACACGTGTTTCCCGGCATCGATCGCGGCCGATGCCATCTCGACGTGCATGATGTTCGGCGTCGTGATGTCGACCAGATCGACCAGCGGGTCGGCGACGAGCTGTCGCCAGTCGCCGGTGCTACGCGTGAAGCCGAGCGAGGCGGCGGCCGATCGGGCGGTTTCGGCGTCGATGTCGGCAAGGACCTCCAGCTCGGGATCGACCGGGAGGTCGAACACGGCCGATGCGGCGCGGAAGGCGATGGCGTGGGCTCGGCCCATGTAGCCGCTGCCGATCAACCCGATCCGGAACGTCATCTCACATCGCTCGCCGGCCGACAACTCCTCGAATCCGATTGCACACCCGACCTCCAGACCCGATGCGGCGCATGACCCTACTACGAACCACGACAGTGCCCCGGCGGCTCGACCGGTGCCTCGGGCCGGGCACTAGGGTCGGCTCCGAAGAACCCCGCGACGCGGAGAGACCGGAGGTACCCAGGTGGACACCATTCGACTGACGACCGCCCAGGCCATCGTGCGGTGGCTGGTGAACCAACGAACGGTGATCGACGGCGACGAGGTACCACTGTTCGCAGGCGTGTTCGGCATCTTCGGCCACGGCAACGTGACGTGTCTGGCCGAGGCCCTCGAACAGGTCCAGGACGAGCTCCCCACGTGGCGAGGCCACAACGAGCAGGGCATGGCGCTCTCGGCTGTTGCGTTCGCCAAGGCGCAGCGACGCCGACAGATCATGATCGCGACCTCGTCGGTCGGCCCGGGCTGCACGAACATGGTCACGGCGGCGGCCGTCGCGCACGCCAACCGGCTCCCGCTGCTGTTGTTCAGCGGCGACACCTTCCAGCACCGCATCGTCGATCCCGTGCTGCAGCAGATCGAGCAGTTCCACGACCCCACCGTGACGGTCGCCGACACGTTCAAGCCCGTGTCGCGCTACTGGGACCGGATCACCAAACCCGAACAGATCGTCCGGTCGCTCCCCCAGGCGCTTGCGGTCATGCTCGACCCGGCCGACTGCGGGCCTGCATTCTTCGCGCTGCCCCAGGACGTGCAGGCCGACGCCTACGACTACCCGGCCGCGTTCTTCGAGCCCCGAGTGCACTTCATCCGTCGGCCCGGCCCCGACGCCCGCGACATCGAGGCGGCCGCATCGATTCTCCAGGGTGCGAGCAAGCCCATGATCATCGCCGGCGGCGGTGTGCACTACTCGGGCGCGGTCGGCGAGCTCACGGCCTTCGCCGAACGCCGCGGGATTCCCGTGGTCGAGACGGTCGCCGGCAAGGCCACCCTCGTCCACGACCACCCGAACTACGCCGGGCCGGTCGGTGTGAGCGGTGCCACGGCCGCCAATGCCGTCGCCGAGGACGCCGACGTGGTGCTCGCGGTCGGCACCCGCCTCCAGGACTTCACCACCGGATCATGGGCGCTGTTCAAGAATCCCGACGTCAGGTTCGTGTCCGTCAACACCGCCCGGTGGGACGCGGTCAAACAACACGCGACACCCGTCATCGGCGACGCGCTGGTGGCGATCGGGGAGCTCGATGCCGCGCTCGGCGACTATGCGGCGCCGAACGACTGGCTCGCGTTCGCCCAGGCCCAGATCGCCGAGTGGCACGCCCACCTCGACTCGATCAGAGCGCGTGAGCCGTCGGCCGAGACACCCTCGTATGCCCAGGTGATCCAGGTGATCAACGAGCACTGCGACGACGACGACTACTGCCTGTCGGCGGCCGGCGGCCTGCCGGGCGAGCTCGTTGCCGGGTGGCGCTCGAAGCAGGTCGGGAACTTCGACGCCGAGTTCGGCTATTCCACCATGGGCTACGAGATCTCCGGTGGGCTGGGGGCCAAGATGGCGCGGCCCGAGTCCGACGTGCTCGTGTTCGTCGGCGACGGCTCGTATCTGATGATGAACACCGACATCTACTCGACCGTCTTCACCGGTCACAAGGTGATCTTCATCGTGTGCGACAACGGCGGCTTCGCCGTCATCAACCGGCTCCAGGTGAACCAGGGCGGCGCCGAGTTCAACAACCTGCTCCGCACTGCTCGACACACCGACTACCGCCAGGTCGACTTCGCCAAACACGCAGAGTCGCTCGGCGCCATCTCGGAACGGGTCGAGAACCTCGCCGATCTGCCGGCCGCGTTCGCCAAGGCCAAGGCCGCCGACCGCAGCTACGTGATCGTCATCGACGTGGCGCAGTACGAATGGGTCGGCGGCGGCTCGTGGTGGGAGGTCGGCGTGCCGGAAGTGAGCGAGCGGGCCGACGTGCTCGTCGCCCGCGCCGAATGGGAGGCCGAGTCCAAACACCAGCGGGTCGGTTTCTGACCGACCTCGATCACCGAGCCTCGGGATTGACCGTCCCGATGGGGACCTCGCCCCGGAGCACATCGACCACCGACTGCGTTGCCTGTTCGTTCATGGTCGCGATCGACGTGAGGCTCAGGCCCGCGACATGCGGGGTCACGATCACAGTCGGGAGCTCGAGCAGCTCGGAGTCGAACGGCGGTTCCTCGGCGAAGGCGTCGAGGGCGGCGCCGGCGAGCTGGCCGCGGCGCAACGCGTCCGCCAACGCGGGTTCGTCGACGATGCGTCCTCGCGCCGTGTTGACCAACACAGCGGTGGGGCGCATGAGCGCCAGCTCCCTGGCGCCGATGAGGCCGCTGGTCTCGGGCAGCAGCGGCACGTGGAGCGACACGACGTCGGATCGGGCCAACAGCTCGTCGAGGCTCACGAGCTCGGTCCCTGCGGCGGGATGTTCGAGCGCCGGATCGCAGACGAGGATCGTGCTGCCGAACGCGCGTAGCCGGCGGGCCACGGCCCGCCCGATCCGGCCCGACCCCACGAGACCGACCGTCGAGCTGTACAGGTCGCCCGGCGTCATGGTTCCGGCGCGGTCCCAGCGATGGGCGCGGAGCGAGCGGTCGTGTTCGGGGAGACGGCGTACGAGCGACAGCACGAGGGCGAGGGTGTGGTCGGCGACGGCCTCCTCGTTTGCGCCCGGCGTGGTGGTCACCAACACACCCGCCTCGGTTGCGGCGACGAGGTCGACGGTGTCGGTGCCGACGCCGGTGCGGGCGATGACCCGCAGGTTCGGGCTGGCGCCGATCACGTCGCGGTCGAAGGGGTCGGTGCTCACGATCGCGGCGACTGCGTCGCCCAGCAGGTGCCGCAGCTCGGCCGGCGATCGGGGCCCGGTCTTGGGCTCCATCCGGATCGAGAGCCCGGCGTCGCGCAGCACCTGCCCCGTGCGCTCGCCGTCGACGTCGTAGCCGGGCCAGGTCACCAACACGTCGCCGATCGAGCTCGCGGTCGTCATGGCGCGAGAATGTACCCTGCGTCCGGGCCGATCGGAGATTGGGGTCGAGCATGGCTTTGCGCGTTGCGAACGGACCGGTGTCGTGGGGGGTCGATCTGCCCGACAAGCCCGGTGCCCCGCCGTGGGAAGAGGTCTTCAGCGAGATCAGCGAGGCCGGCTACCGGTGGTGCGAGCTCGGGCCCCTCGGATTCCTCCCCGACGACGACGAACGAGTTCGAGCCGAGCTCGCCGCCCGTGGCCTCGGCGTCGCCGGCTCGTACGTGTTCGAACCCGTCCACGACCCGGCCCGCCACGACGAGCTCGCCGCCATCACCCGACTGACCTGTGGCCGCATCGCCGGTCTCGGCGGCAGCTACCTCGTGATCATCGACATGGTGAACGAAGAACGCGGCGCCACGGCAGGACGCAGCGACGCCGCTCGCCGGCTCGAGGGCCCCGCATATCAGGACTTCCTGCGCGGCCTCCGACTGGTCGCGGCCATCGCCATCGAGCACGGCCTCACGCCGGTGCTGCACCCCCACGTCGGCAGCACGGTGGAGTTCGAGGACGAGGTCGAGCGGATCCTCGACGACACCGAGGCCGACGGGGTGCAGCTCTGCATCGACACCGGACATTTCGCGTATGCCGGCATCGAACCGGTCCGGTTCCTGGCCGATCACCGGGACCGGGCGCTCTACCTGCACTTCAAAGACGTCGACCCGGTCGTCCACGAGCGGGTGCTCGCCGATGGCGTCGCGTTCTTCGACGCTGTCGCGCTCGGCGTCTTCTGCCCGGTCGGCACGGGTGTCGTCGACTTCGGTGCGCTGGCGGCGGAACTGGCGAACGGTTTCGACGGGCCGGGCACGATCGAGCAGGACCGCGACTTCCGGTCCCAGACCACGGCGCTCGAGGACGCCAGGGCCAGCCTGGAGTACCTGCGGGGGCTCGGGCTCGCCGACTAGGTGATCGGGTACTTCTCGAAGGCCTGACCGAGCGCCTCCGGGCTCATGGCGCCGTAGCCGCCGTCGACGGCGAGGTCGGCGCCGGTCACGAACGACGCCTGGTCCGAACACAGGTAGGCGACGGCATCGGCGATCTCCTCGGGATCGGCAAGTCGGCCGAGGGCCTGGAATTCGGCGGCAACCGCGTCGGCTCGTTGGCGCGATCCGTAGCGCTGCTCGATGCGGCGGCTCCATGTCCACCCCGGCGAGACCGCGTTGACGCGGATGGAGCGACCGGCCAGCAGCTGGGAAGCGTTGCGGGTGAGGCCGAGCAGGGCCGTCTTGGTCACCGGGTACACGATGCGGTCGGGTTGTGACTGCTTGGCCGAGACGGACGCGACGATGACGACCGCGCCGCCTCCCCGCCGCTCGATGTGGGGAACGGCCTTCTCGATGAGCATGGCGGCCCCGATGACGTTCACGTCGAAGGAATGGCGCCACTGGTCACGGGTGGTCTCGAGCTGGGCATCGTCGAAAATCGCGGCCGCCGCGATCGCGATGTCGATGCCACCGAACTCGGCGACGGCGGTGTCGACCAGGCTGTCGAGGTCGTCGTCGCTGGTGACGTCGACCTCGACGAATCGGGCAGCGTCGCCGAGCGGCTGGGTGATCCCGCGTCCGAGCGCGGCGTCGACATCACCGAGCACGACCATCGCGCCGGCGCCGACCAGCCGACCCGCGATTGCCGCCCCGATGTAGGACGCCGCGCCGGTGACGACGGCGACCCTGCCGTCGAGCTCACCAGTAGGTCCGATCGTCTCCACGACGCTCCTCCGATCCTGCTTCGTCCGATCGAGGCAGATCCCGGACCCTAGTCGGCCGGAATGCGGCAAGATGACGGTGCGATGAGGATCGACAATGTGCTCGACGCGAGGGCCGAGCTGGGCGAGTGCCCGGTATGGAGCGCCCGTGATCAGCGCCTCTTCTGGATCGACATCGACGGACGACTGGTGCACCGCTTCGACCCGACGAGCGGCACCGACGAGACACGAGCGCTCGCCGGCCGGCCCGGCTCGATGGCCCTCACGGCGGACCCGGACCGACTGCTCGTCGCGATGGAACACGAGCTCGTCGATCTGACGTGGTCGTCGGGTGCCACGACGAAGCGTGTGGTCCTCGAGCCGGCGAGTGGGCCGAGGCGGCTGAACGACGGGCGCTGTGACGCGACGGGTCGCTTCTGGGTGGGATCGATGAACGACCCGCCCGGCAACGGACCGGCGGCGGGGATGCTCCATCGGGTCGAACCCGATGACACGAGCCAGGTGGTGCAGACGGGTGTCGGCGTCTCGAACGGGTTGGCATTCAGTCCCGACGGATCGGTCATGTACTTCGCCGACACGTGGCGCGACCTGGTGTGGGCCTACGACTACGACCAGGCCGAGGGCCGCAGATCGAACGAACGGATCTTCCTCGACTTCGCCGACCTTCCCGGGCGGCCCGATGGCGCCTGTGTCGACGCGACCGGCTGCTACTGGATCGCGTGCGTCTACGGCTGGGCGCTGCTGCGCGCCACGCCCGACGGCAGGGTCGACCGGATCATCGAGCTGCCGGTGGAGAAGCCGACGATGCCCGCGTTCGGGGGTGCAGGCCTCGACACGCTCTTCCTGACGTCGATCTCGACCGGCGGGTCGCAGCCGACCGCCCCGGGTCAGCCCCTGGCCGGCGGCGTTCTCGCGCTCACACCGGGTGTCAGCGGTCTGCCCGAGCCCGTGTTCACAGGGCCCGGCGGGTGACGGGCACCACCGAGCCACCGGCCGCGGCCTCGATCACGGCGTCCACGACCTCGGCCACCCGAAGGCCGTCGACGAAGGTCGGGATCGACCCGGTCGTGCCGGCGGCGAGGTCGCGGAGCGTGTTTCGCGCCGCGATCACGAATGCGTCGTTGTACCCGAGCCCCTGGCCGGCGACGGTGTGGATGTCGTCGGCCCCGGGATGAGTCGGACCGAGCAGGATCGTGCGGAAGCCGAGCCGGTCCGCCGGGTCATCGCCGTCGTAGAACTGCAGCTCGTTCGACTGTTCCCAACCGAACCGGACCGAGCCGCGCGAGCCGATCAGCTCGAATCCGAGATCGCACTTGTGCCCGGTGGCGGCCCACGACGCCAGGATCGTGCCGCTGGCACCGCTCTCGAAGTGGGCGAGGATCTCGGTCTGATCGTCGACGGTGACGTCGGCAACTGCACCGTCGACGCGGCGCCGCCGGTCGACGAACGTCTGCATCCGGGCGGTGACCTCCGAGATCGGGCCCACGAGGTACTGGAGCAGATCGATGCAGTGCGACCCGATGTCGCCGAGGGCCCCGGAGCCCGCCCTCGCTCGGTCGAACCGCCAGCTCATCGCCACGTCAGGATCGCTGTTGTAGTCGAGCAGGAACCGAGCTCGGGCGGTGCGAACGTCGCCGATGGCTCCTTCGTCGATCAGCCGGCGGGCCATCACCACCGCCGGCCACTGGCGATAGACGAACCCGACCTGGGTGAGCCGGTCGGTCGACCGCGCCGCCTCACAGAGCCGGTGGGCGTCGTGGGCGTCGAGGGCCAGGGGCTTCTCGCAGAGCACGTGCTTGCCGTGCTCGAGCGCGTCGAGCGCGATGGCCACATGGGTGTCGTTGGGTGTGCAGATGTCGATGACGTCGACATCGTCGGCGGCGGTCACCTCCTGCCACGTCGCTGCGGTTCGCGACCAACCCCAGTCGCGGACCGCGCGGTCGGCGAGGACCGGATCGAAGTCGGCGACGACGACCGGATCGACGACGGGGATCGCGGACCCGAACAACATGGCGGCATTGCGGTATGCGAGCGTGTGGATCTTGCCCATGAACCCGGCGCCGACCAGCCCGACCCGAACCGTCTCCATCATGCCTCCGTCGGCTCGGACCCGCGGGACGCGGCGTAGGCGTCGGTCGGATTGCGGCCGGCTTCGAGGTCGTCGATCCGCGCTCGTGCGTGGGCGACCGTCTCGGGGTGGGTCAGTATCCAGAACCGATCGGAGCGGACAGCGTCGAGCACGTCGGCGGCGACCTGGGCCGCCGGGATGCCGACGGCAGCGATGACCTCGCGCAGCGGGCTGAGGACCTCGGTGTTCTGGTCGACACCGTCGGGTGCGTTTCGTTCGGACTCGAAGATCGGCGTATCGACCAGCTCGGGGCACAGCACCGACACGCCGACGCCGGTGTCGGCGAGCTCCTTGTAGAGCGCCTCGCTCAACCCGACGACCGCATGTTTCGACGCGTGGTAGAGGCCCAAGAACGCGGTCGTCGCCAGGCCGGCGCCCGATGCCGTGTTCACGATGTGCCCTTCGCCCTGGGCCACGAGGGTCGGTCCGAAGACCATGATGCAGTTGGCGACCCCGAGCACGTTGACGTCGAGCACCCACCGCCACTCGGTTGCGTTCGATTCGATCATCGGCCCCACGGGCGCGACGCCGGCGTTGTTGCAGACGACATGGACCGCACCGAAGTTTTCGATCGTGCGAGCAGCGAGCGCCTCGACGTGATCGAGCTCGCGCACGTCGCAGACGACCCCGAGTACGTCGGCGCCGGCAGCATCGAGTCGTGCGATCTCGCGCGCGAGCACCGGCTCCTCGATGTCGGCGACCACCACTCGGGCTCCGGCCTCGACGAACGCCTCGACCAGGGCCAGGCCGATGCCGCTCGCCCCGCCGGTCACGACAGCGACCTTGCCGGCCAGGTCGTTGATCACCCGAGCGCCTCGATCACATCGGGGGGCGCCTGGACCAGCTCGATGAGCACGCCCTCACCGGAGAGCGGGAAGTCGTCGTTGCCCTTGGGATGGATGAAGCAGATGTCGTGGCCGGCCGCGCCGGGCCGGATGCCACCCGGCGTGAAGCGCATGCCCTGTCGGGTGAGCCAGCCGACGGCGGTCGCGAGGTCGTCGACCCACAGGCCGACGTGATTGAGCGGCGGAACGTGCACCCTTGGTGACCGGTCCGGGTCGAGGGGCTCCATGATGTCGACCTCGACTGCATGTGGCCCGGAGCCGACCGCGAGGATGTCCTCGTCAACGTTCTCGGACTCGCTGACCGTCGTTCCCCGGTCGTCGAGGCCGAACATGTCGACCCAGAGATTCCGGAGCCGGCCCTTGTCGGTGCTGCCGACGGCGATCTGTTGGACTCCGAGGATGCGGAAGGGACGTGTGCTCATGGCCCCGAGCTTCGCGCGGCCGGTGCGGGCGATACGAGATGGCGACCCGAACGGCCATGCAGTGGGAGCAGTAGCTCGCCAGGCCTCGGCGTTCCACGGCTCGTCTCAGGCGGTCATCGTCCGATGTCGGAGTCGCTCTGGGTCGCTCGGGTGCGAACTGTGTAGACCGAGTCGCCCGACAACACCCCGCCCCGGCCGAACAGTCGTCCGAACTGCCAGTTCGACAGGCCGAGCTCGGGGCGGTCGAGGGCGTACTGCCCGTCGACCCAGCGCGTGAACCCGTTGCCGACGAACGGCGCATCGACCGTCTCGAAGAACCGCTCGTGTTCGGCCTGGTCGCTCGACACCAGGCTGGCTGCGAACCGGGGCGCCGTCCGGTTGAACTCGGCGACGGCGTGGTCGACGGACTCGACGATCGCGAGCGAGACCTCGGGGCTGTCCTCCCACTCCCACTCGTGACCGAGGTCGTCCCAGCCGAGGGTGCTGGTCCGCGATTCGAGCACGTCGCCCTCGGCCCGGGAGATGGCGGCCTCGTCGAACCACCGATCGGGCAGATGATCGATTTGGTCGGCGATGACATGGAGCTTGGAGACTGCGTTGCGCCGCTGGCCGGCGCGATCGAGCGCGTCGAGGAATCTGGGCACGAGCTCGTCGGCACGGGCGGCGACGATGCAGCACGTGTTGAGCGAGTTGCACACCTTGCGGTCGAGTGAGTGGTACACGGCGGATTCGAAGGCGTCGGCAGACGCGCTCGCCGCCGCGACGATCCAGGCGCCGCCGGTGCCGTGCAGGCTCACGGGGATGCCCACCTGCCGGGCGACGGCTCCGAGCTGTGCGACCGCAGCACCCGAGCCCCGCGCCACCGCGAGGCCGAGCCGGTCGTCGGAGAAGAGCGCCCAGCCCGCCGCTCGGGCGGGACTGTCGACCAGCGAAACCGCGCCCTCGGGTAGACCGGCTGCGGCGAGCGCGGGCACGAGGGCGGCGTCGACGATGGCGTTCGCGGTGCCGAGCGCATCGGAACCGATGCGGAAGACGACGGTGTTTCCCGAGCGCAGTACTCCGGTGGCGTCGGCGAACACGTTCGGTCGACCTTCGAACACGAATCCGACGACGCCGAGTCCGGCCTTGACCTGCTCGACCGACCAGCCCGGGTGTTCGAGCGTCTCGATGACCTGACCTCGCCCGGACGGTGCGTCGCGCCAGGCGTGGAGCCCCGCGATCATGTCCGCTCGCATCTTGTCGTCCATCACGAGCCGGGTCGTGCTGCGGCCGCGAGCCTTGGCCGCCTCGACATCGGCGGCATTGGCTGCGGCGATCGACGCGGAGGCGTCGGGGTCGGACAGGCGCTCGGCGAAGGCGTCGAAGAACGCCGAGATCTGGTCGTCGGCCACGGTGCCCATGGCTGCGAATGCGGCGTGGGCGCGCCCGACCGCGCCGACCGCCACATCCCAGTCAGCCGCCGGAACGTGCAACAGATCGCCGGTGGTCTGCACGACCACCAGCCGGTCGCCGGGGGCGAACGCCTCGGCCAGCTCGGGGGGCACCCATGTGATCCGGTCGCCGCCGTAGACGATCGGCATGCCGGCCGCCAGCTCGTCGAGTCGATGTTCGCTCACGCTCCGCGACGCTACCAGCGACGACACGGCGCTCTCATCGAAATCGTCGGGGGTACGTCACATACCGCTCCGCCCCGCCTACAGTGCGATCCGTCAATCGACTGTGCGCGGGTTTCGGAGCACACAGCCAGATGTCACCAGCATTCATCCGCCCTGCGGGCGTCGCGCTCTTCGTCGCGGTCGCCGTCACCGGCGTCGGGTCGAGCGCAGCCGACGACTCGTCCAGCGAACCACTCATCACCGCCCCGGACGAGTCGGCGGCCCCGCCATCCGCCGACACCGTCGTGGCCGCCGATGCCGGCCCTGCAGTCGATGCGAGCAGTCGCGCCGAGGTGATCAGCTCGTACCGCACGATGGTCCACTCGTCGCTCGACGAACCGATCGGCTTCACCGGCAACGTCAACGCGTGCCAGGCCGGCACGACCAGCGCTGCCTACCAGCAGGCGACCCTCGACGTCATCAACTACGCCCGCGGCCTCGCGGGCGTCCCGACGGTCGGACTCGACGCGTCGCTCAACGCAGCGACCCAGCAGGCTGCACTGATGATGGATGCGGCGAATGTGCTCTCGCACTCGCCGACGCCGGGGTGGCCGTGCTACAGCGCGGCCGGCACGAGCGCGGCGGCGAAGTCGAACCTGGCGCTCGGCACGTCGGGGCCGGCATCGATACTCGCCTACCTCGACGACGCCGGGACCGGCAACGACGCAGCCGGCCATCGCTGGTGGCTGCTCGCGCCCCAACAGACGTCATTCGGCACGGGGTCGACGCCACGAGCCAACGCGCTCTGGGTACTCGGCGCATCGTCGAATGCGCAGGCCGGCAACGGCGGTTGGGTGGCGTGGCCGCCACC
>JAOTZB010000093.1 GCA_029861625.1 Acidimicrobiia bacterium | reverse complement strand
TCCCGACGCCGACCGCGCCGAGCTTGCCCTCGGAGTTGTCGAAGTTGATGCTCACGATGTCGGCGTGGCGTCCCGCCAGCCCGAGCACCCGTGGCGATCCGCCCCCCACCATGATGGGCGGCGCGGGTTGGACGGGACGCGGTGTGGCTTCGAACCCGACGGCGTGTACGTACTCGCCGTCGATGTCCAGCTCACCGGGCCGGTAGGTGGCTCGCACGAGGTCGATGACCTCGACGAGCTTGTCGATGCGCCGCCCGGCCGACATCATCTCGATGCCCATCGCTTCGTACTCGCTTGTGATCCATCCGGCGCCGAGGCCCGGTTCGAAGCGGCCATCGGACAGGTAGTCGAGGGTGACAAGCGATTTCGCCAGCACCACCGGGTGGTGATAGTCGCAGGCGATCACCCGGCTGCCGACGCGCAGCGTCGACGTCGCGGCCAAGGCTGTCGCCATCGCCGGGATGCATGCGATGTCCTGGACCGGATGCGCCGCCGCCTCGAGCGCAGGACCGGCGCCGATGTAGTGATCCGCGACGCTCAGGACGTCGTAGCCCTGACCCTCGGCTCGCACGGCCTGCTCGCGCCAGTCGGCCGCCGAGACGGTGTTGAACGTCTGGACCCCGAAACGGAACGGCATTGGTGCTGACATGTGGACCGGGTCTCCTGGTCGTTGTCGGTCGACGACCGGCGGGCGAGAACCGCCGATGCCGTCGACATCCCGAGCTCGATGGCTGTGCGTCGCCGACGCTATGCCGCACCACTAGGTTGCTGCCAGATCACATCGGTCCGTAGGGGAGCAGAACCATGGGCGATCTCGTCCGTCTCGACGTCGACGCCGACAAGCGGGTCGCCACCGTACAACTCGATCGTCCGCCGATGAACGCGCTCGGCACCGACCTCGTCATCGAGCTCGGCGAGGTCACAGCGGAGCTGGCCGCGAGCGACGAGGTGCGAGCCGTAGTCCTGTGGGGCGGTCCCAGGATCTTCGCCGCCGGCGCCGACATCAAGGAGTTTCCGAGCCTCGACCGCGCCGGTGCCGTCGAGTTGTCGACCCGACTGAACGACACGTTCCTGGCGTTCGAGAACCTTCCCCAGGTCACCGTCGCCGCGGTCACCGGGTATGCACTGGGCGGCGGCTGCGAGCTGGCGATGGCGGCCGAGTTCCGGCTGGCCGCCGACACCGCGGTGTTCGGTCAGCCCGAGATCCTGCTCGGCCTCATCCCGGGTGCAGGTGGCACGCAGCGACTCACCCGACTTGTCGGCGTCACCACCGCGAAGGAGCTCGTGTACAGCGGCCGCCAGGTGACCGCCACCGAGGCGGTCGAGATCGGTCTCGCATCGGCGGTGCATCCTGCCGACGCCGTGTACGACGCGGCAGTCGAGCTGGCGGCCACCTATGCGGCGGGTCCGGCTGCCCTCGGGCTGGCGAAACGCTCCATCATGGGCGGTCTCGCGCTTCCCCTCGACGAGGCGGTCAAGGTCGAGACCGAACGATTCGCCGATTGTTTCGACACCGACGACGCACGGGCGGGCGTGCAGGCCTTCATCGACCACGGCCCCGGGAATGCCACCTTCACCGGTACGTGACCACGGGAGACCCAACAACCGAAATTGCGGGGCTGACGCGCGCCTGCGAACCACCAGCACCGCAATTTCGGTATTTCGGTCGGTTCGTGGAACCAGGTGCCACCTGGCCCTCGTCACATCACCATGCGGCAGCGACGGCGACGGACGCTCAACTGCCTTCACGGGCCGCCGATTGATCAGATGGGCGGACACGGCAAGACGCGGTCGATCACCCCGGCCGTCCCGGAAAGGTGCTGATCGACGTGGCGACCATGGATCGGTGTGGCCGCACAGTCTTGTTCGTCGTGGCGGTACTCGCCCTGCTGGCAACGAGCTGCTCCTCGAGCGTCGACCTGAGTCGACCCGCTGGGCCCGAGGAGGATCCGACGCCGACCGGAACGGACCAGCCCGGCGCCGGCCAGGTGCAGTCGGCGAGCCAGCAGGTGAGCGGACCGCTCACCGTTCGTCTCAGCGGCGGTCAGGGCGGGGCCGCGGAGCAGCCCGACCCGATCACCGTGGTGAACGGCGAGGATCTCACCGAGGCACGCGTTCAGGAGATCCTCTCCCGACTCCCCGAGTGGGTCACCGGCGAGGACGATCAGCAGGACTTCAACCGCCCGCCCGAGAGCTTGCCCCCACCCCGGACGGGCGAGACCATCGAGTCGAGCTTCCCCGCGGGATTCGACGTGCCCGTGCCGGACACGCCGACCGGCCCGCTCGAGGTCCTGCGCGTCCAGCCCGACGGCGACGTGGACATCGCCCCGGTGATCAGCATCACCTTCGATCAGCCGATGGTGCCCCTCGGGACGCTTGCCCAGCTCGAGGCGGAGGATGTGCCGGCCACGATGACACCCGAGCTGCCCGGCCGGTGGCAGTGGATCGGAGCACGCACCCTCCGATTCGAGCACGAGTCCGCCACGATCGACCGCCTGCCGATGGCCACCGACTATGTCGTGGAGATCCCGGCCGGCACCACGTCGCAGACGGGCGGCGTGCTCGCCGAAACATTCCGGTGGGAGTTCGGGACGCCCACGGTGCAGGTGCTCGAGCTGACTCCCTCGCACCAGTACAGCGGATCGGACGTCGGCCTCGATGTCGAGCCGGTGTTCGTGGCCCGATTCGATCAGCGCGTCGACGACACCGCAGTCCTGGAGACCATCGCGCTCGAAGCGGCCGGAGCCCGGTGGGAGATCCGCTTGGCCACCGACGACGAGATCGAGGCGAACGATCGCGCGAGGTCAGCCGTCTCACGCGCTGGTGAGGGTCGATTCATCGCGTTCCGCGCCGTCGAGACCTTCGAGCCCGACACGCCCATCGAGATCACCGTCGGACCCGACGTTCCGTCCGCCGAAGGACCGTTGACCTCACCGAGCTCTCTGATTTTCACCGCCAACACCTACGAGCCACTCCGAGTACGCGGCCAGAACTGCGAACGCGGCCTCGAGAACCCCTGTCAGCCCCTCAGCGGCCTCAACCTGTGGTTCAACAATGTGCTCGATCCCGACGCGTTCGACCCGACACAGGTCCGCGTCGAACCCGAGCTCCCCGAGGCGGTGATCTCGGCGGCAGGGGATTCGATCTTCATCCAGGGCGCGACGGCCGGGCGCACCGACTACCGCGTCACCCTCCCTGCAGGCCTCACCGACGTCTGGGGTCAGACCCTCGGCGAGGAGGTCACGGTCACCTTCGAGATCGGCCCGGCCTTTCCTGCGCTCGCCCGGTTCCGGCAGCGGCTGATCACGACCGACCCCTTCGCCGAGCGGCCCTCGGTCTCGCTGACATCCATCAACCACGAGCGGTTGGAGGTGCAGGTCTTCGCCGTCGAGCCATCGGACTGGGACGGCTTCGTCGAGGCCTACAACGAGCTCAGAGGCTCGGACGACGAACTGCGTCTCCCGCCATGGCCTCGGGTGGTGGACACCACGGTTTCGACCGATGCAGCCGCCGACGAGCTGACAGAGACCGCGATCGACCTCGGTGACGCGCTCGACGCTGACACCGGCCACCTGGTGGTCGTGGTCTCACCCGAACGCGAATTCACCCGCGACGATGCCTTCTACCGGTCGAACCGACCCACGATTGCATGGGTTCAGGTCACCGACATCGGCCTCGATGCATTCACCGACGCCGACGAGCTCGTCGTCTGGACCACCGATCTCGCCACCGGCGCTCCGCTCGCAGACGTGGACGTGGAGCTGAGACCCACGAGTGTGTCCATCTCGACGGGATCCGACGGACTTGCCGCAACCGATCTGCCGGGCAGCATCGAGATGCTCGTCGCGACCCGCGGCGATGACGTTGCCATTCTGGCCGAGGCCGACATCCGCCCCGACACTCGGGCCGATGTGGCCAGCTGGCACGTATTCGACGACCGGGCGATGTACCGACCGGGCGAGACGCTCAGCCTGAAGGGTTGGGTGCGGCGTCTGACCCTGGCCAGCGATGCGCAACTGAGGCCGATCGAGACCGGCTCCCAGGTGAGCTTCACGGCCTACGGCTCCCAGGGCAACGAGCTCGCGTCCGGTGACGCGCCCGTCAACGCGCTCGGTGGGTTCGACTTCACGATCGACCTTCCCGACAACGCAAACCTCGGCATTGCCCGGGTCGACCTGACGATCGTGGGGGACGGAACCCTGGACGGGAGGACCACCTCCCACCAGTTCCAGATCCAGGAGTTCCGTCGACCGGAGTTCGAGGTGACGGCACGAAACGAGACACCTGGCCCCTACCTGCGTACCGAGCCGGCCACAGTGGCCGTCGATGCCGCGTATTTCTCGGGCGGCCCGCTCCCCAACGCCCCCGTCGACTGGCAGGTCACCACCAGGGATACCTCGTACAGCCCGCCGAACTGGGGCGACTTCACCTTCGGAACGTGGGTCCCGTGGTGGTACGACCCGTTCTTCGTCGGTCGCAGCGGTGCTGTCAGTGAGGAAGTCTCGATCGATGGAGACGTCTTCCCCGATTTCGATCCCGGCCTCGTCGAGGGGTTCTCCGGCCTGACCGATGCCAACGGCACCCACTTCCTCCAGATCGACTTCGAAGGGGACGAGACCGACCAGCCCGTCTCCGTCACCGCCGCAGCAACGGTCACCGACGTGAACCGGCAAGCGTGGGGGTCCACCACGGCGCTGCTCGTCCACCCGGCCGACCTCTACGTCGGCCTCCGGAGCGACCGGACGTTCGTCCGCCAGGGGGATGGCATGGACATCTCGGCGATCGTCACCGACATCGACGGCAACGCAGTGGCCGATCGTGCGCTGACCGTCGAGGCCAACCTGCTCGAATGGCGCATCGTGGAGGGCCGGTGGGAACAGGTCATCGCCGAGACCCAGGTGTGCGACGTGATCAGTGCCGAAGAGCCGGCGTCGTGCTCGTTCGACACCGACAAGGGAGGGACCTACACGGTCACGTCGACCGTCGTCGACGACGCGGAACGGAAGAACCGCAGCGAGCTGACCAGGTGGGTGAGTGGTGGGCGCCAGCGTCCGAACCGCGAGCTCGAACAGGAAGAGGTCATCCTCATCCCGGACAAGGCCGAGTACGCCGACGGTGATGTGGCCGAGATCCTGGTGCAGGCGCCGTTCGACGAGGGCGAGGGTCTGCTCACCGTCGCCCGGAACGGCATCGTCTCGACCACCCCGTTCGCCGTCGAGGACGGGTCGGCGATTCTGACCGTTCCGATCGACGAGACCGACGTACCCAACCTCCACGTCCAGGTCGACGTCACCGGATCGGCTGAACGCGTCGGTGACGACGGCGCCCCCGTGCCCGAGGCACCGCCTCGGCCGGCGTTCGCTGTGGGCCAGATCGTGCTCGACGTCCCGCCGACGAACCGGGTGCTGGATGTGACCGCCACGCCCGCAACCGACATCATCGAGCCCGGCTCGGGCACCTCGGTTGCCGTCACGGTCGTCGACTCGGCCGGTCGACCGCTCGAGGGCGCCGAGCTCGCCGTCGTCGTCGTCGACGAGGCCGTGCTCGCACTCACCGACTACGAGCTCCGCGACCCCATCGGGAGCTTCTACGGCACCATCGCCGCCGACGTGCGATCGCTGTACACGCGGTCGAGCGTGATCCTCGACGATCCACTCCTGTTGTCCGAGGAAGCCGCACGAGCTGGGTTCGAGGACCCGGGCAGCGTCGCCGCCGACGAGTCCGCGGGCGACTTCGCCGCGGAGGCCGAGGCGCCGGCCGCAGCACCATCGGAGGCCGGCGCGACAGCCCAGGGCGCCATCGACGTGCGAACTGATTTCGACGCACTCGCCGTGTTCGCGCCGGAGGTGACCACCGACGCCGACGGCACGGCCCTGATCGATGTTCCGCTGCCGGACAACCTCACGCGCTACCGGGTGATGGTCGTGGCGGTGAACGACGCCGAACAGTTCGGATCGGCCGAATCGAACATCACGGCTCGGCTCCCCTTGATGGTCCGGCCCTCCGCGCCGCGGTTCTTGAACTTCGGTGACGAGCTCGAGCTCCCTGTCGTGCTCCAGAACCAGACCGACGCCGCCATGGACGTCGACGTCGTGTTGGAGACGAGCAATCTGGTGCCGACCGGGCGAACCGGCGCGCGAGTGTCGGTGCCCGCAAACGATCGAGTCGAGATCCGGTTCCCGGCAACGGCCGACGAGGCCGGAACGGCTCGATTCCGCGTGAGCGCAGTGAGCGGCGAGAGCTCCGATGCAGCCTCGATCTCACTTCCGGTCTACACGCCGGCGACAGCAGAGGCCTTCGCGACCTATGGGGTGGTCGACGACGAGGGAGCGGTCGGTCAGACCGTGCTCGCGCCGACCGACGTGTGGCCCCAGTTCGGCGGCCTCGAAGTGAACACGTCGTCGACCGCGTTGCAGGCGCTCACCGATGCAGTGATCTACATCAGCGAATACCGCTACACGAGTGCCGACGCTCACGCATCCCGCATCCTGGCCATCGCCGCGCTCCGCGACGTGCTCGACGCCTTCGACGCCGAGGGTCTGCCCGACGCCGCCACCTTGAACCGGACAGTCCAGGACGACCTCGATGCCATTGCCTCGCTGCAGAACGGCGACGGCGGCTTCCCCATCTGGCGCCGCTTCGACCTCTCCTGGCCCTATCACACGGTCCACGTGACCCATGCCCTGGTGGAGGCGCAGAGCAACGGCTACGACGTGCCGATCGAGACATTGAACCGGGCGCTCGACCATCTCCGGTTCATCGAGGACCTCTACCCCTCCGGCTACGGGCCCCGGGCCCGAGCCACCATCAGCGCCTACGCGCTGCATGTCCGCCACCTCGCGGGTGACACCGACGTGGCCAAAGCCGAGGCGTTGTACCGTGACGCCGGCGACGACCGCACGCTCGAAGCCACCGCCTGGTTGTGGCCCGTGATCGACGATCCGGTGATCGACGGTGAGATCGAGCGCCTCTTCACCAACCAAGCGACCGAGACTGCCGGAGCAGCGACGTTCGCCACCGACTACGGCGAGGATGCGTACCTCGTGCTGCACTCCTCCCGCCGGACCGACGGCATCATCCTCGACGCCTTGATCGCAGAGCGTCCGGACAGCGACCTGATCCCGAAGGTGGTTGCGGGCCTGTTGGGCAACCAGACCCGGGGCCGCTGGGACAACATGCAGGAGAACACGTTCATCCTGCTCGCGCTGAACGACTACTTCGACACGTTCGAGGCCGAGGACCCCGACTTCGTGGCGCGAATCTGGCTCGGTGACCTGTACGCCGCCGAGCACGAATACCGCGGTCGGTCCACCGATCGAAACGAGACGCTGGTGCCCATGGTCGAGCTGATCGACCGGGGTGACAGCGACCTCGTGGTCAGCAAGGACGGCGAGGACGGTCGGCTCTACTACCGGCTCGGCCTGCGGTACGCGCCGAGTGACCTCGACCTCGATCCGCTCGATCGCGGTTTCGTGGTGACCAGGACCTACGAGGGAGTCGACGCTCCCGACCACGTGTCGATCGACGAGGACGGCAACTGGCACATCGCGTCCGGCGCCGAGGTTCGTGTCCGCGTGACGATGGTTGCCGACAGCCGCCGGACCCACGTCGCCCTCATCGATCCCCTCCCAGCCGGCCTCGAGGTGTTGAACCCCGAGCTCGCGGTCACGCCCCAGATCGACGCCGATCCCGATGCCGCGTCGCCCTCGTACTGGTACTGGCGCTGGTTCGGCCACCAGAACCTGCGCGACGACCGGGCCGAAGCCTTCACGACGCTGCTCTGGGCCGGAACCTACGAGTACACCTACGTGACCAGGGCAACGACACCGGGCACGTTCGTCACCCCGCCGGCCCGGGCCGAGGAGATCTACGCACCTGAGACCTTCGGCCGGTCGGGAACCGACATCGTCATCATCGACTGATCAGGGGGTCACCCGTGTCGGTCATCATCGACTGATCAGGGGGTCACGCCTGTCGCTGTTCGGAACCGATCGGGGCGATCGGCTGGCGCCGCGTCAGGATCACAGCGACGCGATTGGTCACCGGACCAGGTCGAGCGTGACGATCCACGTGCCGTCGTCGGTGAGCGCACTGGCCGATCGGAGCCCAGTTCTCTGCAGGACCGCCAGCATCGCCCGATTGTCGGCCATGGTCTCGGCCTCGAGGCGCTCGATTCCGTTGGCCCTGGCTCTCGCGACGAGCTCGTCCACGAGGAGCGTGCCGAGACCGCGGCCCTGGTGGGCATCCTCGACGAGTACCGCGATCTCGGCCGTGCCGGGGTGGGTCACGTCGTACCGGGCCACTGCGGCGATGCGAGCGTCGATGATCACCACGACTGCTTCTCGATCGTGGTGATCGACGGTGACGAGTCGTGTCAGCTCGTCGGGTGTGAGCGCGCGGCGGGGTGAGAAGAAGCGACGGTAGATCGTCTGATCCGAACAACGGTCGCCCAGGGCCAGCAGCTCGTCGCCGTCGGATGGACGGATCGATCGGAGGCGGACCGCCGATCCGTCCGGACGGGCGTACCGGTCGGAGCGCTCGCGCCGGTCCGCGGCTGGCGTCGGGTCGGCAGAGATGATCGATGGCATCGGTCGTTCTTCTTCCGGGGTACGGCGGTCCGTTCCCAGCTATGTTACCGACTGGTAACTTGACTGTCGCTGTGTCCTGTGGCACCTGTGTCGTTCGCCACACCACCGCGATCTCCGTCGAATCGGCCACCGATGTCCGATCCGCTGGCATACGGTGCCGTCATGTCAGCTCCGACCACGACGCTCGCAGCCGAGGGCGCTCGGTTCACCCTCACCGACTGGGGGCTTCTCGCGTTCGCCGCCGGGGTGTGGGGAGCGTCGTTCTTGTTCATGGCGATCGGTCTCGACGCCTTCGAACCGGGCCTGGTGACATTTCTGCGAGTCGGTTTCGGTGCGGCCACCGTGTGGGCGATCCCACTGCACCGTCGCCATGTCGAACGCGACGACTGGCTTCAGGTGACGCTGCTCGGGGTCACGTGGATGGCGTTCCCGCTCACCATGTTCCCGATCGCACAGCAATGGATCGACTCCTCGCTGGCGGGCATGCTCAACAGCGCGATGCCGATCGCCACCGTGGCCGTGACGACCCTGGTCTTCGCCGTGCCCACGGTGCGGATTCGGCTGATCGGTGTCGGCGTCGGCTTGGTCGGCATCGTGATGATCGGCGTGCCCGAGGCGACCACCGCGGGGACGACGGCGCTCGGGATCCTGCTCGTGTTGTTGGCCGTCATCTCCTACGGATTCGCCGTGAACATCGCGGGACCACTCCAACGGTCCTACGGCGCACTGCCCGTCATCCGGCGGGCACTACTGGTGGCGACGGTCCTCACGTTGCCCTACGGCATCATCGACGGAGCCCGGAGCTCGTTCGCGTGGGACTCGCTGGCGGCGTGCATCGCGCTCGGAGCCGCAGGCACGGGCGCGGCCTTCGTCGCGGCCTCGATACTGACCGGTCGCGTCGGAGCAGTGCGCACCTCGATCGTGACCTACCTCATCCCCATCGTCTCGACCGTGCTCGGCGTCGTGTTCCGCGACGAGACGGTCACCTTCCTGGCGATCAGCGGCACGGTGATCGTGTTGGCCGGGGCATGGCTCACGACACTCGGTCAGACACCCGCGATCGAGTCCCGGCCCATCGACCGCGTCAGCGTCGGGCGTCGAAGGCCTGGTCGAGACCGGCGGAGTTGAATGCCTGCGGGACGACGCCCGTGGTCGCGTACTCGTAGAGCGCGGTCTGGTAGACGGCAGTGAGCGCCGTCATGACGACCATGACCGCCGCGATCCACATCACCAGGATCACGACGCCGACCGCAACTGCGGCAATGGTGCCGGTCGCGACGAGCAGACCGCCGACGATCAGGCCGGGAAGGACGGCGATGAAGCCGATGAGGCCGAGTCCGATCTGGGCCGCGAGGTTCTCGCCCCACGTGTTGCGCAGCAGCTCGGTCGAGCGACGGAACGCCGAGAACGGCCCGAGCTCTTCGAACACGATGATCGGCACGGTCAGGAACGTGATGACATTCCACGCCATCGACAGGAGACCGACCACGAAGCGGCCGAGTACGCCGGCCCGCTCGTCGATCGCTCGCAGCAACATCCCCACCGTGAAGTTGAACAACGCCCAGGGGATGATGAGCCCGATGCGTGACATCGCGGCGCCGATCGCCGACCCGATGGTCGGATCGCCACCGGTGAGCCGCTCGCGGGCGCCGGAGATCAGCGCAGCCTGGAAGAACGTCGTGACGATTGCGATGGCCGCGAACGCGACAACCAGGATGATGGCACCGCCCGGTCCGATCTCGAACTCCTCCCAGCCCGCCGCCGAGTCGTAGTCGGCGATGATCACGAGGCCGAACGCGACCAACCCGACCGCCGCCGCCGCGAGGAACGAGAGCACCGGCAGGACCAGGAGCTCTCGGTCGGATCGGATGACCGACCACGAGGACTTGGCCAACTCGATTGACCGTTGGAATCGTCCCATTCGGCGTCTCACTCTCTTTCGGCGACGGCCAGTCCCCATGAACTGATCATCGACAGCGTATTCCGCTGCCGCCGGCTTCAGGCTTCATCGGTCTCGCCAGGGCATCGATCGTGACGCCGGCCCCGCCGGTGACCACGGCGACGCGCCCGTCGAGATCCTGCATGTGCACGCTCCTGTGTGGTGCCGGACTAGGAGGGGATGATCCCCGACTTCCGGAGCTCGTCGATGCGTCGCTTGTGGAAGCCGGCATCCTGGAGCACGGCCACGCTGCTCTCGCCGAGGCTGTCGGCCGCCCAGACGGTCTGGTGCTGGGTGATGCTGAACCGGACCGGCGGTTTCGCCATCCTGGTCGTGCCCGCCGTGGGGTGATTCCAGGTATGGACGGCGTCGTTGTGCAGGACCTGGGCATCGTCGAACACCTCGTCGAGCGTCAACATCGGCGCCGCCGGAACCTCGTTCTCGTGGAGCCGGTCGATGATGTCGTCGGTCTCGAACTCGAGGAACGCCGAATGCAGGAGCTCGCCGATGGCCTCGAAGTTCTCGGGCTGGCTCCGCAGGGTGATGTTCTTGAACCGCTCCTCCTCCCACCACTCGGGGTGACCGAGCGCAGCGGTGAGGCCCTGCCATTCGGCATCGGATGCAGCGAAGTAGACGCAGTGGCCGTCGGCGGTCGGCTGGAGGCGGTAGATCTGGTACAGCAGCGGACCCGGCGTGATGTCGTCGTCGAAGAACGTGTGGGCCATGAACGTGTCGGGCCACAACCAGTACAGCGCCGTGTCGAGCATCGGGATGTCGAGCACCTGACCGGCCGCCTGGCCCCGCTCCCTCGCGAACAGCGCGGCGCTGATCGCCTGGGCCGCGGTCAGCGCGGTGGACTTGTCGCAGATGAGCGTCCGGATCAGGTCGGGGAGTGGTATCTCCTGGCTCTGCTGCACCGACACCATCCCCGACAGCGCCTGGATGATCGGGTCGTACACCCGCCATTCCCGGTAGGGGCCGGAATCGCCGAACCCGCTGATGGAGACATAGATGAGGTTCGGGTTGACCGCGTGCACCGCCGCCGGGCCGATGCCCATGCGGTCGACGGCACCCGGCCGGAAGTTCTGCACCAACACGTCGGCGTCACGACAGAGCTCGAGCAGCACCTCGACGCCCGCCGTCTCCTGGAGGTCGAGCACGAGCGATCGTTTGCCCCGGTTACACGACGCGTACATCGCCGAGACGGTGCCCTTGCGGAACCCGCCGATACGGGTGATGTCGCCGATGCCGGGCGGCTCGACCTTGATCACCTCGGCGCCCTGGTCGGCCATGACCTGACACGCCATCGGTCCTGATACGACCGCCGACAGGTCGAGCACGGTGATGCCCTCGAGTGGTCCCCCCATTGACTGCACCT
>JAOTZB010000092.1 GCA_029861625.1 Acidimicrobiia bacterium | reverse complement strand
TTCTCGCGGAAGGGTCGTGGCGGTCTCGGTGTCCGCGGCATCAAGCATGTCGCCGAGCGGGGCGATGTCGCCGGCGCGCTCATGGTGTCCGAAGACGCCGAGGTGTTCCTCATCGGGTCCGACGGCGTCGTCATCCGAATGCCCGTGGCGGAGATCTCCATCCAGGGGCGCGACGCCACCGGCGTGCGGGTCATGAACCTGAAGTCGGGATCCACGGTCGCGGCGCTTGCGCTCGTGACCCAGGCCGATGAGGATGGCGACACCGAGGCCACCGGCGTCGACGCCGAGCCGGGCTCGGATCCCGGCGACACCTCGGCCGACTGACCGTCGGCCCGGCGAGCCGGCCGGCTCCGCCGCACTTCCCCTCCCGATCAACCGGTATGGAGGATGAAGATGATTCGTCGGCACGAACGCGGCCAGGTGGTGCCGCTGCTCGTCGTGGTGATCGCGTCGAGCGTTGGGCTCGTGATGGTAGTGGGCGCATTGGGTGAGCGGGCCACTCGGCACGCCCGGACCCAGACAGCAGCGGATGCGACCGCCCTGGCGGCCGCGACCGGTGATGCCGCAGGTGCGGCCGATGTTGCTGCCGCGAACGGCGCCGTGATCGAGGTGATCGAGGATCGGGATGGCCACGTCGAGGTGGCGGTGTCGATCGGTGACATCACACGAGTGGCGGCCGCCGAAGCGATCCGGGGCGATCTCGCCGGACTGGCCCCGGCGATGATCGCCGCGATTCGCACGACCGAAGGAGTGTTGGAGCGACCGATCCCGATCTCGTCCGGTTACCGGACGACCGCTGAGCAGCAGTGGCTGTGGGATCATCGTGACGAGAACCCGCTGCCGGTCGCGCCGCCGGGGACATCTCTCCACGAGCAGGGTTTGGCGATCGATGTGCCTGCGAACTTCGCGGCCCTCCTGGCGGTCGTCGGACCGAACACCGGGCTATGCCGTCCGCTGCCAGTGCGCGATCCCGTACACTTCGAGTTGTGTCGCCCGAAACCGAGCCGTTGAGCAGCTCCTCGCCCTCTCGGGCCGACGAGACCGGCTTCTTCGACAAGCAGTCGGTGTCGTCCGACGATTCGGTGTCGGCGCCGATCGAATCACCCGGAGAGACCCCGGGCTCGTCGCGCGTCGGCGACTCGGTCTTCACCGAGGCTCCCGTCATGGTTCCCCCGGCGCAGGTGGCGACCCAGCCGGCCCACGACCTTCGTGCAACCGATCTTCCCGGTCGCGAGCGCCGCCGCCGCGTCCGGCTGCAGGCCCGCCGGGTTCGCCGCATCGTCCGGCACATCGAACCATGGTCCGTGCTGAAGATATCGATCATCTTCTACATGTGTCTGTGGGTCATCTTGATGATCGCCGGTGTCATGTTATGGGGTGTCGCCGTCCAGTCGGGCCAGGTCGAGAACGTCGAGAACTTCATCACCGATCTGTTCGCGCTGAAGGAGTTCACGTTCAACGCGGATCGGATCTTCCGTGGGTTCGCGCTCGCCGGTCTGGTGCTCGCCATTGCCGGTACGGCGTTCAATGTGTTGTTGTGTGTCCTGTTCAATCTCATCAGCGATCTCACCGGTGGTCTGCGCATCACGGTGATCGAAGAGGAGTCGGCGCGCTTCCGACCCCGCCGGCAACGCCGGCCGGCTCGGACCACGCCACCGCGGGTGTGACGCTCGGTTTCGGCACCGGTAGAGTCTCCAGGCCGAGAGCGGGGCTATAGCTCAGTTGGTTAGAGCGCACCCCTGATAAGGGTGAGGTCGCAGGTTCGACTCCTGCTAGCCCCACGACCTGCGTCGCCCAGCCCACCAGCCCCGACGACTCGACAGTGCACCCGCTCGTTCTGGTTGCGTTGTGTTGCAGTGGGCGTGACGTACCGCGGCCAGTTCGGTGGCGGTGGGGTGGGGTGGGGGAGCTGTCATGATGGGGGAATGTCGTTGCTGAAGTTCGTCCGCCGAGCGCTGGTTGCCGTCGGAGGCGCCGCGCTGATCGCAGGCGTCCTCCGGGTGCGGGGCAAGGGCGGTGTCCCGCCCCAGACCGGCGGCTGGAAAGAGCTCGCTGGTCCCGACCAGCGCTGATGCGCGTCGGCATCGTCGGGGCGGGAGTCGTGGGTGGTCGGGTCGCGGCCGCCTTGGTCCGCGATGACGAGATCGAGCGCATCATCGTCGTCGACCGTCGAGCGGGCCCGGCGCTGGCCCATCGGTTCGATCGGGTCGGCGAGTCGAACGCGCTGCCGCCCGACCTCGACGTCGTCGTCATCGCCTCACGATGGGGGAGCCAGGCCCGGCTCGCGCACGAGGCGATCCTCGGCGGAGCCGATGTGGTTGCCGTGTCCGACAGCATCGAGGACGTCGGCGCCCTGCTCGATCTCGACGCCGAGGCGCGCGAAAGAGATCGCCTCGTTGTCGTCGGCGCCGGGTTCTGCCCTGGGCTCACGGGTGTCCTCGCGCGGCACGGCGCGGCCGAGTTCGACAGCGTCGACGAGATCCACATCGCCACGGTCGGAACTGCGGGTCCGTGGTGTGCTCGCCAGCATCACCGGGCGCTCGGCGACAGAGCGCTCGACTACCGCGACGGCGGCTGGGTCCCGCACCCGGGCGGGAGCGGGCGGGATCTGTTCTGGTTCCCCGACCCCATCGGCGGAGCCGACTGTTACCGCGCTGCCCTCCCCGACCCGATGCTGCTGGTTCCGGTCTTTCCCGACATCCGGCGCGTGACCGCGCGCATGGCCGCAACGAGGCGCGACCGCCTCACCGCCCGCCTGCCGATGTTGCGACGTCCCCATCCCGAGGGGCTCGTCGGAGCGGTACGAGTCGAACTGCGTGGATGGCGCAACGGCGCGCGCGAGGTCGCGGTCTTCGGCGCCAGCGCCGTGCCCGGCGATGCTGCCGCGGTGGTCGCAGCCACGATCGCTCGTCGGATCGGGACAGCACCGACACACGTCGGTGCTGTCCCGCTCGCGACGGTCGTCGATCCGGCCGACTTCCTCGGCCGTCTTGCTGCGGCCGGTCTGACCACCGAACGATTCGTGGGCGCTGCCTGAGCGAGCTCGGCTGCTTCGTCCGGCCACGTCGGCCGATCGAGGAGAAATTCGAGAGATTCTGCTCAAGTTCTTCGCGGCATGGGCCGAAGACTTCACCTGTAGGTCGAGCGGCCTACGGAAGCGAGCGAAAAGGAAGCGACATGGCAACGATGCCGAGCGAGCTGTCGCAGTTGATCGAAGAGCACCTCCCGCTGGTGAAGCATGTGGTGTTCCAGGTCGCGGTGCGGTTCCCCCGCCACGTCGACCGCGAGGAGCTGGCCCGAGCCGGCGCTCTCGGCCTGGTGGAAGCGGCAAGTCGATACGACGAGTCCCGAGGCGTTCCGTTCAACCGATTCGCGGCCCAGCGGATCCGCGGTGCGATTCTCGATTCGGTCAGGGCCGCCGACTGGGCGCCTCGATCGATCCGTCAGCTCGGCCGCGAGATCGAGAAGGCCGAGCTTCGCCTCGGCGCCGATCTCGGACGCGCTCCCTCGAGTGTCGAGACCGCTGACGAGATGGGCATCACCACCAGCGAGCTCGACCGGATTCGCACACGCATGCACCGATCGGTCGTCCTGGCGCTCGAACACGAGGTCTACGGCGCCGGTGAGGACGACCTGGTGTTGTCCGATGTCATCGCCGATACCGATGACTCGACCGAACCATCGGTCGAGCTCGAGAACCGCGAGCTTCACACCTACCTGCGTGACGCCATCGACTTGTTGCCGGAACGCCACCGGCTCGTGACGATCGGCTATTTCGTCGAGAACAGGACCTCGCAGGAGTTGGCCCGATTCCTCGGTGTCACCGAGTCCCGAATCTCCCAGATCCGATCCGAGGCCCTCGCAATGCTGAAGGACGGGATCGAGGCGCAGTACCAGCCCGCCCCGGCCGAGCCTTCGACCTGCAAGGAGCGCAAGCGAGCTGCCTATGTGGCCGACATCGCCACGGCGTCGTCGGCAACCGATCGCATCGACATCACCAGTGTGCTCGAGCTGGTCGGTAACTGACGCTGACCCTCGCACCAGGAATGGGCTCGAGCCGGTCTTGTAACAGACGCTCGGGCCCGCACCTGGCGCGTGCGCACGGACCGACGCTGGTCGATCACGCCACCAGGCGGAGCGCGGCGTCGTGCAGCAGGCCGTTGGTGGCGACGACGTTGCCGGCTCCACCGATGGGTCTGCCGTCGAACCCGGTGATGGTGCCGCCGGACTCGGGCACCACGACGTTCATCGGCGCGACGTCCCACGCCTGGAGTCCCGGATCGATGACCACGTCGGCCCGACCAGTGGCCAACATGACGTAGCCGTAGCCATCGCCCCAGGTCCGAAGACTGGCGCCGCTGCGATGGACCGGGGCCATGGCCGCCTCGTCCCAGTAGTCGTAGCCGCTCGTGGTGATGAGCGAACCCGCGACCTCTCGGGTGGTGCTGACGCGGCAGCGTTCCCCGTTCGCCGTGCATCCCCTGCCCCGGCCGGCGACGACGAGCTCACCGGCTGCCGGCGCGTTTATCACCCCGATGGCCGGCCCGTGCTCGTCGGTGAGGGCGAGCAGGTTGGTGAACAACGGCACCCTCCTGGCGAATGACTGCGTGCCGTCGATCGGGTCGATGGTCCAGGTGTCTGGCGACGAGCCGATGGTGTCGGCCAGCTCCTCACCGATGATGGTGTCGTGGGGAAATCGGCGGCCGAGCTCGACGCGCAGGAACTCCTCGGCGGCGCGGTCGGCGTCGGTGACCGGCGAGCCGTCGCCCTTGTGGTCGACACGGAGGTCGGCCTGCCCGAAACGGGCGAGGGTGAGCTCGCCGACCTGGCGGACGAGCTCGGCGGCCAGCTCGAGCCGATCGATGTCGATGGCGGGAGCGTTGCCGATCATGACGACGGGGACGCGATCAGAGCCCACCGCCACCGGGCTTGAAGACCATGAAGTACACGAGGATCAACACCAGCCCGGCGAAGACCGCTCCTGCGAGCTTCACCTTGTCGGCCGCCGCGGTGTCGCCCTCGGCGAGCGCCCGCTCGGCGGGGAACAACAACCCGTGCTGCAGGCCCATCGCGCCGACCCAGACCACCAGGCTGAGGTAGATCCACGGGTCGCCCCAGCTGATGACGTCGTCGCTCATCGAGATGAGCCCGATCCCGAGGATGCCGGCCACGATGAACGCGTACATGTACACCTTCGTCGGGAGTCCGACGATCTTCTGGGCCAGCGCCTGGAGGTCGCCACCCCGTTGTTCCTCGCCGAGCATGAGCAGCGGGTGGGCCACCACGGGGCCGACCGAGATGATCACGGCCACGATGTGCAAGAACAGCACGATGTCGTAGGGCGTGTCGTTGACGGCGGCAAGAATCATCGTCGCTCCTCTGCTGGGTCGGTGTCGAAACTAGCCGTCACGCCGACCTCGGCGGGCGAGGGAAGAATCCACTGGTTCGTGCGATGTACGCGTCGTAACCCTCACGTCGCTTCTTGAGGCCCCGTTCGAGCAGCGCCTTGCCCGATACCCGGGTCAGCATCACGGTCATCACGACCGGACCGATCACGCTGATCGGCCCCGGCCAGGCGGACGCGGCCACGATGAAGATCCCCCACCAGACGCAGAAGTCGCCGAAGTAGTTGGGATGCCTCGTCCACGACCACAGGCCCCTGTCCATGACAGTGCCCGCATTCGAAGGGTCGGCCTTGAACCGCGTGAGCTGCCAGTCGCCGACCGTCTCGAAGAACATGCCGACCGCCCACACGAACGTGCCGACGACCACGAAGACGGCAAAGGCCCCTTTGTCGTCGCTGCTCTGGCCGAGCTGGACGGGGAGCGACACGATCCACATCACCGCACCCTGGAGGAGGAAGACGGTGACGAGGCTCTTGACCGCAAAGCTCGAACCGGCGCGGCGCCGCATCGACTGGTATCGGTAGTCCTCACCGTGTCCGAGGTTGCGTCTCGCCAGATAGAGCGACAGCCGCACACCCCAGACGGTGGTCAGGATCACGAGCACGTTCTGGCGGGCCTGGTACCCGTCGACGGCAACTCGAGTGACCCACGCCGTGACCACGAATCCCAGTCCCCAGACGATGTCGACGATGCTCGCATCGCGGACCAACAGGCTGATCACCCAGGTGATGACCATGACCGCGAGGATCGCCAGGGCCGCGGTACCGAGAGCTCCGGCTGTGCTCACGTGCTTCCTCGGTCAGCTGTCGCCGACTCGCTCGCGGTATCGGGTGGTGCGGACTCCTCGACCCACGCGTCGAGACGTTCCCATTGCCCGTCGAGCCAGTCCATACGCGCATCGGGTGTCGTGGGGATCGTGGCGCGGGGCACCCGCCACATGTTCACGTCGACGGGTCCGTCGAACGGCACGTTCGCCACGATCGCCGCGACCGACGTGAACGCCTCGAACCCGCGGTGGGCGATGATCACGACGTCGGCCTCGTGGGCCGCGTCGAGAATGGTCAGTGAGCCGCCGGGGCGCGCCGGGAGCAGGTGACGGAGATTCCGGACGCGTGCCGCTCTTTGCGGATCGGATTCGTCGAGCCGCTCGATCGCCCGGGCGAACGTCGCCTCGGTCCGGAAGGTCCCCTCGGGGAAGATCACTGCGGCCGAGTGCTCGTCGAGGCCGGTCACGAGCTCGCGGATCGCATCGAGCTCGTTGCCACGGTCGCTCGCCGCCCGGTCGACGAAGTGGTTGGGGAGCCGGTTTCCGTAGAGATCGAGGGCCGGTATCAGCGTCGTCTCGCGTTTGAGGACGTAGCGCAGGTGCAGACCGTTCCTCGTGCCGAGGATGAACATCGGCAGGGCAGCATCGCCGTAGCTCGTGTGACGCGCGAACGCGATCACCGGACCGGGCGTGACGACGCCGTCACCGTCGATCCTGATGGAGGTCGAGAAGAAGAACTCGATCGCCCGCACGATCCGTCCGGCCCACCACAGCTGGATCGCCCGGTGCGGCCGCTGACCCCACTCGGTGTGGATGCCGACCCCGAAGCCGGTGCCGATCCACAACAGGAGGGCCACGAAGATGACGATCGTCTCGATCACCAGATACGTGGTGACCATGCCGAGGAGCCGCAGCCAGCGCCGGCGCCGGAAGCCGCCCACCAGGTCGGCGATGAGCGCGATCAGCGCAGTGACCGGCAACAAGACGACCGCGAGCAATGCGAGGACCAACACGGCCGGGATCGTCCGCGCTCGTCGCCACCAGCGGCGTGTGAGCGACTCGTTTCGCCTGCTCACGGGAACGAGCGGAGGACGGCTCGCACCGGGCTCGACAGGTGCTGGATCGACCGTCGCGTGTTGGCGGCCGTGGCGGGATCAGAAACGTGCACGGATGGCCCAAAGGTCGGGAAATGCCCTGGAGAACAGGCTTCGCTTGAGGAACTCGACCCCGAGCGATCCCCCGGTTCCCATCTTGTCGCCGATGGTGCGTTCGACGATCTTGATGTGCCGGTACCGCCATTCCTGGAGCGCCGCGTCGAGATCGATCATGACCTCGAACAGCATCGTGTAGCTGCCGTCGAAGCGGTACAGATCGAACAGGCCGGCCTGGACCCGTTCGTCCGCCACGTTCGGCCGCGTCACATCGCGGGCCCGGACGTCAACGGGGATCTCGACGCCCCGCTGTTCCAGGAAGTCGTAGAAGTGGTCGGGGATCGACGGTTCGCGCAACCTCCGTTCGGCATCGTCACGCCCGGCCAGATCGACGGGGTAATGGTCCAAGATGTCGGCCCGCTTCAGTCCGAGCAGGAACTCGAGCTGGCGGAACTGCATCGACTGGAAGCCCGACGACGTATCGAGCCGGTCGCGGAAGCGGTGGAACGAGAGCGGTGTCATGGTCTCGAGCACATCGAGCTGGTCGATGAGGACCCGCACGATTCGATTCGCCCGCCGGAAGCTCGAGATGACCCGGAAGAGATGATTGTCGGACAGGTCGCCGCCGATCTTGTCGAGCTCGGCCAGGAGCTGTTTGAGCCAGAGCTCGCTGGCCTGGTGCACGACGATGAACAACAGCTCGTCGTGCTCGGCCGGCTCGCTCCGCTGCTCTTGGAGATCGAGAAGGTCATCGAGTCGGAGATACGAGGCGTAGGTCAGCTCCACGCCACCATCATGGCCCCTCAGGCGCCGACTACGACGGCCAGAGCGACGATCAGCGCGACGACGGCGAGGACGATCGCGCCGACGACGGTCAGCACTCGATCCTGCCGTCCAGCCTTCGCCACCGCCTCGGCGTAGGGACGGCGACTGAACGTCACCATCGTGTAGAGCGGTTCGAATCGACTCGGCATGGTCGCGGCCAGGAGGTTCTTCAGTCGCTTCCGGGCGAGGAACCACCTCGAGGTCACCCGGTCGCGCATCTCGACGAAGTTGTCGATCGCGAGGTCGGCGAGCGCGTCGGCGTCGGGTTTGCGCGCGTCGTAGAACGACGCGAACGCGGTCGCCCGATCGCCCTCATGTCGGTCGAGCTCGTCGCACAGGATGGTGACGTCTTCGAGTGCGGCGTTCGCACCCTGGCCGTAGAAGGGCACCACAGCGTGGCTCGCGTCGCCGACGAGCAGGACCTTGTCGAGGTGGTACCACGGCCGGCAGCGAATTGTGACCAGCGTGCTGGTCGGGTTGGTGACGTACTCGTCGGCGAGATCGGGCATGAGATCGAGCGCGTCGGGGAACTGCCGCTCGAACGTGGTGATGGCGGCATCACCGTCGCGGACCGAGTCGAAGCCGACTTCACCGTCGAAGGGCCAGAACAGCGTGCACGTGAACGATCCGTCGGGGTTGGGGAGCGCGATCATCATGTGTGACCCGCGCGGCCAGATGTGGAGCGCATGCGGGTCGATTCGGTGTGTGCCCTCGGGCGCCGGCGGGATCGTGAGCTCCTTGTATCCGTGTTCGAGATAGTCGTGCTCGTAGGAGAATCGAGGTGACCGCTGGAGATGGGACCGAACCCGCGAGTACGCCCCGTCGGCCCCGAGGACAGCGTCGGCGTCGATGTCGTACTGGCGGCCGTCGGCATCTTCGACGGTGACGATCGCGGTGTCGATGTCGACCGCGACCACGGCATGTTCGTATCGGGCGGTGATGTTCGCTTCGGCGGCGACCGCATCGAGCAGCGCGATGTTCAGCCCGTCGCGGGAGACCGACAGGATCGCGTGTTCCGGGCGGGGTCCATAGGCCTGGAAGGTGAGTGCGCCGTCGATTGCGTGCATCATGCGGCCCCGCATCGGGATTCCGTCCTGCCGAATCCGCTCGTCGAGGCCGACCCGGGCCAACGCGTCGAGGCCGCGGGTCGACAGCGCGAGATTGATGGATCGTCCGTGATCATCGTCGGCGACGCGTAGGTCGGGCCGTTTCTCCACCAGGTCGATCTCGATACCGCGGCGCGCCAGTCGCACCGCGGCCAGACAGCCGGTCAGTCCGGCGCCCGCCACGATCCAGTGTTCCTCACTCACCATCGGCCGACCTGGCTCGGTCGAGAACGACCCGGCCGGCATCGACGTCGACCGCGAGGACCTGCACGCGGATGCGTTCGCCGAGCGGGAGGGTGTCGTCGTCGATCGGAGCGATTACGGCGGGTTCGAGCACCTGCACGACCGCTGCATCGTCCCGCCGCCCAGTCACGACCGCGTCGAGCACGGCGCCCTCGCGGCCCGCGAGCGTGGTCGCCTCGAGGTAGTCGAGGAGTGCGCGTTCGAGGCGTCCGTCTCGGTTCCGGGCGCGTCCCATGATCTCGGGGAGCTCGTCGAGGGCCTCGACGGCCCACGATGGTGGTCGTCGGTCGGCGACCTGGGCGAGCAGGATCTCGTTCGCGAATCGGTCGCAGACTCGCCGGAGCGGGGCCGTGACGTGCGCGTAGGTCGAGGCGATGGCCGAGTGCTCTGGCCGGCTCGGGAGCCCGCCGTCGTGAAACGCGAGGTAGCCGGCGCCGCGTAGCCCGCGGGCGGCTGCCGACAAGAGCGCGGCCTCGTTGGGGATGGTCGGGTCGAGCTCGCGGACCCGTTCGGCGTAGCCGACCTGGCTGTCCCAGCCGATGTGCAGGCCCCGGGCGATCGCCCGCAGCTCGGCGATGGTGTCGCGGGGTGGCCGCGGCAGCGTGCGCAACAGCCCGGTGCCGCCCTCGATCATGATCGCGGCGGCGGCGATACCGGTGAGCAGCGAGATCTGGGCGTTCCAGCCCTCGATCGGGAGCGACTCGTCGTAGGTGAGCTCGTAGGTGTCGTCGGTGGCAGTGATCTCCTGGGCCGGAAGACGGAGGCTGACGGCATGGCGGATGCGTTCCTGTTCCTCGCGCAGCCTGCCGATCTCGCGGAGCAGGCGAAGGGTCTCGGGGGCATCGGGACGGGCGAGCCGGGTCTGCGCCTCGCGGTAGGTGATCGCTTCGCGGTTGCGCACCAGGCTGCGCTCGATCCGAGCGGCGAGGATTGCCCCGTCGTGATCGATGTCGATCGACCACATGAGTGCCGCTCGGTCCTCGCCCGGGAGCAGGCTTGCGATGCCGTGGTTGATCGCGTCGGGGTGCAACGACGCCCGCTCATCGGGGCTGTAGAGCGTGACGCCGCGCTCGCGCGACTCGCGGTCGATGGCGCCGCCCGGCGCCACGAAGGACCCGAGGTCGGCGATCGCATAGTGCACCAGATAGCCGCGCTTGGTGCGGGTGGCAGAGAACGCCTGATCGATGTCGCGGCTGCCGGGCGGGTCGATGGACACCAGCTCGATGCCCCGATGGTCGACGCGTTCTCGGTCGTCGGCATCGGGAGGGAGCTCGGGACCGCGGCGGCTGACCTCGTCTGCCTCCCGCTCGACTGCGGGCGGGAACGAGTCAGGGACCTCGAGGTCGGCTCGGATACGGTCGAAGCCCGCGACGAGAGTGTGATCGGGTGGGCACGGTGCGAACCGGGTCGAGACCATGGCGCCAAACCGTACCGGCCGGGACGGACCTACCCGGTGCCGAACGCGCCATCTGCCGCCGGGGTCAAACCGGGGTCGCGACCCGTGACGGCGGTCAGTTGCTCTGCGCGTGTCGCCCCGTCTTCGAGCTCCTTCGGGTCGATCAGGTCGAGCGTCGGGTCGGGAGGCTCCCGGCGCCCGAACGACGTGAACACGTGGGTGGAGGCAACCACCTTGTTGATGACGTCTCGAACCGTCCAGTCGTCGCACGGGGTCGACAGCTCGAGCTGGTCCACGGTGAACAGCGCGTCGAGGTGACAGCCGAGCACGGGAGGTGCGAGCATGCGGCGCATGTCGAACGAGGGGCGACGACGACCGGTCGCCTACGAGGGTTTCGAGGGCACCGTCGAGCGGATCATGGCGACCTCGAGGCCGGCCTGGCCGGCCCGGCCCGGCGCGGGCCGCGATCGGGCTCCGAACATCGTCGTCATCCTGTGCGACGACGTCGGATACTCCGACATCGGCTGTTACGGCTCGGAGATCGACACACCGAACGTCGACCGGTTGGCCGCCGAGGGCCTCCGGTACACGAACTTCCACGTCATGCCCATGTGCTCGCCGACCCGAGCCTCGTTGCTGACGGGCCTGCACTCGCACCTGGCCGGCGTCGGCCACGTCGCGCACTCCGATCCCGGCTTCCCCGGGTATGCGATGGAGATGAGCGAGCAGGCCATCACCCTCGGCGAGGCGTTGCACGACGAGGGATATGCCACGTACATGGTCGGGAAGTGGCATCTCACCAAGGACGCCCACCTCCACGAGGCCGCACCGAGGGACAGTTGGCCGCTCCAACGTGGCTTCGACCGGTACTACGGGATACTCGACGGCTTCACGAACTTCCACCAGCCTCACCGGTTGTACGAGGACAATCACCACCTCGATGTCGACGAGTACCCCGATGGCTACTACTTCACCGACGACATCACGGACCGGGCGATCTCGATGCTTCGTTCGTTGCGAGCCGCCGATTCGCGGAAGCCGTTCTTCCTGTACTTCTCGCATGGTGCGGTCCATGCACCGTTGCAGGCCAAGCCCGACGACATCGAGAAA
>JAOTZB010000397.1 GCA_029861625.1 Acidimicrobiia bacterium | reverse complement strand
ACGAGAAGTCGACTCCTTCGGGGGGACGGGGCACCGAAAGATGGAACCCCTGGGCGAGGTCGCACCCGAGGTCACGAAGGGCGTTGAGCTGGCCATGGTCCTCGACTCCCTCGCCGAGGGCGACGATGCCGAGCGTGTGGGCGAGGTTGACGATGGTCGCGACGATCGCGCGATCTTCGCGATCCTTGCCGACGCCGTCGACGAAGGATCGGTCGATCTTCAAGATGTCGACGGGGAGTCGTTTTAGATACGCCAACGATGAGTAGCCGGTGCCGAAGTCGTCGACGGCCAGGCACAGGCCCGACTCCTTCAGCGCCCACAGCGCCGTCATCGATGTCGAGATGTCGCGCATGAGGACGGTCTCCGTCATCTCGAGACACAACCAGCTCGGCTTGACCCGTTCGGACGTGGTGACATCGGAGATCATCGAGATCAGGTCGGGCCGCTCGAGCTGTCGGGCCGAGAGGTTGACCGTGACCATCACGGTCCCGACCCCTCCGGTGGTGTTCCACAGCCGCGTCTGGCGACACGCTTCGGTGAGGGCCCAGTGGGTGAGATCGTCGATGAGGTCGGTCTCCTCGGCGATCGGGATGAAGTGCGCCGGGTCGAGGAGTCCCCGGGTGGGATGCGCCCAGCGGGCCAGGCTCTCGACGCCGACGACATGGCCGGTGCGGAGGCTGACGATCGGCTGGTAGAAGAGCCGGAGCTCGTCGCGTTGGAGCGCCATCCGGAGCTCGGACTCGGTACGGAGCCGGTTCACGGCCCGCAGTCGCATCGAGTCGTCGAACATTGCATACCGCGACCGGCCGGCGTCCTTGGCGCGGTACATCGCAGCGTCAGCGTCGCGGAGTACGGCATCGGCGTCGACGGTCGAGTCTGCGCTCGGGTTCACGACGGTGATGCCGACGCTGGCGGTGACCTTGACGTGGTTGCCCTCGAGCTGGAAGGGCTCGTCCAACGCCGTGCGGACCCTGTCGGCGATGATCTCGGCGTCGTTCTCGCCAGGGATTCGCTCACACAGGATCGTGAACTCGTCGCCGCCGAAGCGTGCGACTGTGTCGCCAGGTCGCAGCGTGCCGCGCAGCTGGTTCGCGACGCCGCGGAGCAGCTCGTCGCCGGCCCGGTGGCCCAGGCTGTCGTTGATGACCTTGAAATGGTCGAGGTCGATGAACAGCACCCCCAGCTTGCCGCCGCGCGTGCGGGCCTGGTCGATGGCCATGCGGAGCCGGTCGAGGAACAGAACCCGGTTCGGGAGCTCGGTGAGCGAGTCGTGCAGCGCGGCGTGGCGGGCCTCGTCCTCGACGCCTCGCCGTTCCAGGGCCAACGCCAGTGCGTTCGCCACCGACTGCAGGAACGTCGTGTCGTCGGCGCTGAACGAACGAGGCGTGCAGCTCTGCGCGACCATCACGCCGTACCGTCGGTTGCGGCCGTTCAGGACCACGCTGATGCCGCTTGTCATGTTTGCGGCGCGACCGTGCCGTGACTGCCGGAATCGCAGCTCGTCGCGAAGATGTTCCGACGTGACCGGCTCGCCGATCGTCATCGTGTAGCCGGCCTGCGAGCTCGAGTCGATCGGGAGCGTGAGCTGGTCGACCTCGTCGGCCGCCGCCCCAGTCGCAGCCTCGAGGGCCAGGAGGCCATCGTCGTCGAGCGCCCGGAACAGCTCGCATGTCTCGACCTCGAGCGTCTGGGAGATGATGTGGGTCGCGGCCTCGGCCAGAGACGACGGGTCGGCGCCCTCGAGCGCGAACCGACCGAGCTGCGCGACGCCCGATTGCTGGGCAGCGCGCGAGGCGAGCGAGTCCGACGACTGACGACGCTCCGAGATGTCACGTTGGCTGACGACCATGCCCCGAATCGCGGGGTCGCTCAAGCGGTTCACCATGATCAGCTCGATCCAGCGCCACGAGTTGTCGCGTCGGCGGACACGAACCTCGATGCGTTCCATGTGACCCGGCTGTTGGGCCAGCCTGTCGTAGACTTCCCGGAACTCGTCGCGGTCGTCCGCGTGCACGAACGCGGCGATGGGGCTGCGGCTGAAGTCGTCGGCGGACCAGCCGAGCTGGCCGATCGACTCGCTGACCCACGAGACGTTGCCTTCCTCGTCGTGGATCGTCACGACATCGGGGCTGTGGTCGACCAGCGAACGATTGCGCAGATCCGAGGCATCGCGGCGGGCCGGCGCGTTGTCGTCGGGGTAGAAGGCGCCGAGCGCGACGAGGCTCCCACCTGCCAACAACAACAGCAGGCCGATCATCGGCGAGAAGACGATCGCCGAGCTGACCCCTGCTGCGGCGGCAGCGGTCATCATCACGGCGAACGCACGAGGATTCACCCGTGAGTCATCGGCAGATTTCGCCCTGTGGTTGAGCCTCGCGTGCGACATCGGCGATTCCGGTACCACCGCCGCTGCGGCCTTTGGGTAACACTTGGTCGTCCAGAAGGCGCTGTCATGGCTCACGATCGACATCAAACTGCTCAGTCGGCGCCGTTCGGCGTCGCGCGCCGGGTGTTCGCGAACCTCCTCGGCCGTGGTGCGGGCCAATCCCTGATCGCGCTGGCTCTTCTCGCCATCGCGTCGGTCGCAGCGGGCCTCACGCTGGGCGAGAACAACGAACGGCTCGAAGAACTGCCCGGTCTCTTGTTGTTGGTTCCGGCCGCGATCGCGCTCCGCGGCAACATCTTCGGCGCGCTCGGAAGTCGGCTGGGGACCGCCATCCACGCCGGAACGTTCCGCCTGAGCATCCGACCGGCCAGCGTCGTCGGCCAGAACTCGTGGGCGTCGCTCGTCCTGACGCTGCTCCTGTCGGCGATCGTCGCCGTCCTGGCCAAGGCCACGGCCGTCGCGTTCGGCGTGGCCGACTCGATCTCGTTGATCGACTTCATCGTCATCTCGGTGGTCGGTGGTGTGCTCGCGTCGGTCGTGGTTCTGGGAATAGCCCTGGCGTTGGCCGCCGGGTCCGTCCGCAATGGCTGGGACCCCGACAACGTCACGGCGCCGCTGGTGACCGCGGCCGGCGACGTGGTGACGCTGCCGGCGTTGATGGTCGCGGCCGCGCTCGTCGACCATCGGACGGTGTCGGCGACCCTTGCCGTAGCGTTGGTGGTGCTGGCGATCGGCGCCACCGGGCTCGCCATCTCGAAGGGTGCGCCACCGGTCCGCTCGATCATCATCGAGTCGATTCCCGTGTTGATCGTCGC
>JAOTZB010000091.1 GCA_029861625.1 Acidimicrobiia bacterium | reverse complement strand
CGAGCGCACCGTCGCCGGCCGCAACCGGCATGGCGGCCACACCCTCGATGCTGAGGGTGGAGAGCTCGACATCGGGATCGCGTCGATCGAGGATCACCAGCCCGACGAGCGCACCGAGCAGGATCACCAGTGCCGGCCAGCGAGGGATGTTCACGAGGTCACGCCCCTTCCCGCTCGAGCGACACCAGCCGAACGGCGATCGCGAGGACGAGCAGCCAGCCGAGCACCTGGGCGACGAGCGACAGCCGCGACGCGGCCGGCGTGTCGTACCTGAGCTCGCCGGTTCCGGCGGCATCGACGGTGAATGCCCGCGCCCAACCGAATGCATCGGCCCGGAGGGTTCGACTGCCGTCGACGCTGAGCTCCCAGCCGTCACCGCCGGCCGCGAGGTAGACGTCACGATCGCCCGGGACCGGACCCGAGAACGAGTCGCGGCCGCTCCCGGAGAGCACCGGGGCTGCGCCCTCGATGTCGATGCGCACGATGTCGCTCAAGTCGTCGACACCGGCGCTCGTGATGCCCACCGGCACGCTCGCCCGGACCGGGATCCAGGCCGTGTTCCGATACACGATGAGCCCGGGGCTGAGCTCGATGCGCTCGAGATCGAGCTGCTCGCCCAACATGGCGACGAGGGCCGCCGGCGCGGGCGCGTCGATGGCGCCGCTCGGGGCCGGCGCCAGCCGCTCGGGCACGACCACGTATCGAACGCCAAGCGGTCCCAGCAGCTCCCCGAGTCGACTCGTCCGGCGGGACAGACCGATGTCGAGCGCTTCGGCGAGCAGGCGCGTGTCGTCGGTCGACGGTCCGGACCAGCGGTCCAGAACCGTCCCACCGGCGGCGTCGGTGGTGGCATAGACGACACCGTCCTCGTACTCCCAGCCCCCGACCGACACGACGTCGGGATCGCCGAGCCACAGCATGCGTGACGCGCCGGCCGAGTCGTCGGAGGTGACGATGGAGAGGACCTGCGCGAAGTCTCGCCGCGGCGACTCCCACCGACCGTCGAACGTCCCGGCAATCGTCGGCAGTGTGGCGATCATCAACGCGATGAGGCCGGTGACCGGCACGATCTGGCGCCACCCGAATCGGTACCTGCGGAGATCGCTCTCGAATGCAGCCATGCCCATGGCGACCGCGAGCGCGAGCCCGGCGAGGCCCGGGGCGAGCAGCACCTCCGGACGCGGCAACCCGACGGGCAGCAGTCCCTGGGAAGCCGTCATCACGACCGCGACCGAACCGAGGTACAGCATCCACCCGCGAACCGCCCACGCGAACCGCGCGCCCCGCGCCAACACGAGGGCCAGCAACGCCGCGATGGGAAGCGCCCAGCCGAGGATCGAACCTCCGACCGGACCCGTTTCGAAGCGGAGCAGCTCGCTGACATCGACCGGTCGGGCCGCATCCGAGCGCCCGCCCGCGAGCAGGGCCCACTCACCGGTCGCGGCATCGAGACCGTTCGGCAACTGCAGGGCGATGGCGACGAGCGTGGCCAGAACCGCCACGACGAGGAGCCGGCCACCACCGAGCACGTGACCGGTGATCAACGAGCCGATGAACACGGCGATGACCATCGATGCGAAGACCATGAGTCCGAACGGCACGAACGCGACCAGCACGGCGAGTGTCAACCCGAGCGTGAGCACTTCCCTCGGAACCGAAGGCGCCGGCACCGCCGGACCGCGGCCCCCGTCGAACAGGCCGTAGGGCGACTGTTGCGCGGCACGACCCAGCGCGCCGAGCAGCCACGGCACCGCGGCGATCGTCAACAGCGCCGACAGGCTGCCGTTGGCCAGTGCGTTGTAGGGCAGCGGGGCGCTCAGGAAGGCGACAACGGCGACGATCTGGACGCGGCCCGAGGCGAACGGGCGCAACAGCCGCCACATCCCCGCCGCGCCGACCAGCGGCGCGCCCACGACCACGATCGTGCGCAACAACGACATCTTGGCGAACACGATCAGACCCGACAGACCGACGAACAGCTGACCGATCGGAGCCGCAGCCTCACGACCGAGGCCCTCGTCGCGCCACCCGCTCCACCACTCGTCGAAGGCATCGGACGCACCCTCGGGAAATGCTGCGAGCTCGCCGAAGACCGGGATGCCGCGGGTGAGCAGATGGCGAACGCCGAAGACGTAGACGATGAGGATGATGCCCCATGCGATCAGCGTGGTGCGGGCTTGGGTCGACCGGAGGCTGGCGAACATATCCCGGCCCCGCCGCTCGCCGGGTCCCGCCTCCCGCCGTGTCTTCAGGTACGTGGTCACGGGCGCGAAACCCGAGACCTGGAACCGGCGGATATCGGCGTCACCGACCCGGCGCAGTGCGCTCACCATGGCCCGCCGCCGGTGCAACGAGCCCAACCGAGCCACGTTCCATGTCCACGACGCCACGACGGCTCGGGCACGACGCACCCGTCCGGTGAGCAGCGCATGGACGGTTTCGATCAGCGACACGACGAGCGCCTGGGGTACGACCCGGACGAGATGCAAGACGCCGTAGTTCGCGAGCATTGCCCGCACCTGGTGCCGCCGTCGTAGTCGCAGTGGCTCGTCGCCGGGGCGGCGCGCCTCGAGGCCCCCACGGTGGCGACCGACCGCTGCCGGCGCGATGAGCACCCGCGCTCCCGCGATGTGTGCGCGCCAGCAGAGGTCGAGGTCCTCGCCCCGGTAGCTGATGGCCGAGTCGAATCCTCCGACCGCCACGAACAGATCGGAGCGGAGGAGCTGACAGGCACCGGAGATCATGAACACGTCGCGAACGGCGTCGTGTTGTTCTTGATCGAGCTCGCCTGCCTCGGCGTATGCGACGGGAGCCCCGGTCTTGTCGATGGTCGATCCGACGTCGCGGATGATCTGCGGGTCGTCCCAGTCGACCAGCTTCGGACCGACGATGCCCGCATTCGAACGCACGGCCTCCTCGACGAGACGGCGCACGGCATCGGGGGCGAGCGCGACGTCGTCGTGGCACAACATGAGGAGGGGCGAGAGTGTGTCCTCGAGCATCGAGTTGACCGTTCCGCCGTATCCGACGTCGTCCTCGAGCAACCGGACCTCGGCATCGGGGAGCACAGCCGTGACCCGCTCTTCGATCTCGGATCCGCCGCCGGGTGCCAGCACGACGACTCGCAGTCGCGCGTAGTCCTGGGTCCGGAGCGCCGCGAGGCACTCCTCGAACCAGACTCCGGGCCTGTGTGCGACGACGACGGCCGTGACAGCCGGTGCGACCGTCCGTTCGGCACGACCGCCATCGTCCGGGTTGTCGGACGGGACGGGATTCTCCACTGTCGCCGCAGGGTAGTTGCCCACCTTGCCGATGTCCGCGACCCCGAAGTCCTCAAAAGTGCTTGCAACTGTTAAACACACGCGCTAGTATTGCAAGCAGACCCCCACCAGTCGCTTCACTCCCCGGAGACATGATGCCAGCCCTCAAGATGCCCGAACTGAAGATGCCCGAACTGAACCTGTCGGAGATGAAGATGCCTGAACTTCCCGGCGACTTCGAGCTTCCGAGCTTCGATTTCGACGACATCGTCGCGGCGGCGAAGGACGGCATGTACATCGCAGTCGGCTCGAGCGTTCTCGCCTTCCAGCGGGCCCAGGTCGCCCGACGGGACATCCAGCGACGGATCAGCGAGGCCACACCCGAGCTCACAGGGGCCGGTTTCGCCGACGCTGCCGCCGATGCCCGGCGGAGCAGGATCGACAACCTCCGCGAGCAGGCCGGTCGCCTCGGCGAGATCCCGGCCGTGCGGGCCATCGACGGTCAGATGCTGGCCGCCGAGGAACGAGTCGACGACGTGCTCGACACCGTCGAGTCGAAACTCCCGACACCGGCGCAGTTCATGGTCTCCACCATGCGCGAGACGGTCAAGGACTCGAACGCACAGGTGCGTTCGTTCATCGGGCTCGGCGCCTGACACCCCCATTCACGCCCTGAGCCCGATCGCGAGCCGGCCCTGGTGGCCGGCTCGCTCGCGTGCGGGGATCGCACCCGTCCGGGTGCCAGACTGCACGGATGCAGGTCGCGATCGATGCCACTCCGCTGCTCCAGCCGCTCACCGGCATCGGCGTGTTCACCGCCGCGATCGCACGTGAGCTCACGGCCCGCGACGACGTCGATCTGACGGCGTTCACCGTGACCTGGCGAGGCCGACATCGTCTCGCCGACGGCATCGACGCCTCGATCGGTCGACGGGGCTGGCCCGTGCCCGCCCGCGCGACGCACTGGCTGTGGGCCCGGGCGCCCTTCCCGCCGGCCGAACTGGTGGCCGGCAGGGCCGACCTCTACCACGGTACGAACTACGTCGTCCCGCCATCGGCTCGACGTGCGATGGTCGTCAGCGTCCACGACCTCGTCAGCGTTCACCACCCGGAATGGTGCACGGCGCCCGTGCGGCAGTTCCCGGTGCTGATCCAGAAGGCGATCGACCGAGGCGCGTGGGTCCACGCCGACAGCGAGCACATGGCCGCGGCAATCCGTGACGAATTCGACGTCGAGCCGGAACGAGTCGTCTCGGTGCCGCTCGGCGCCGACGCACCGGCGGCGATCGACCACGCGCCCCGGGGCCAGACCACGGCGCCGTATCTACTCGCCCTCGGCACCATCGAGCCTCGCAAGGACCACCCCACCCTCGTCGCGGCCTTCGATCGACTGGCGGGCGACCATCCCGAGCTCCGCCTGGTCGTCGCGGGCGCCGACGGTTGGGGTGTCGGCCCGTTCGATCGGGCGCTGGCCGATGCAGTCCATTCCGACCGCATCGAGCGGCGAGGATACGTCTCCGACGCCGAGCGGCATGCCTTGCTGACCGGCGCCGATGTGCTGGTCTACCCATCGCTCGACGAGGGCTTCGGGCTTCCGCCGCTCGAGGCGATGCAGCTCGGGATACCGGTCGTCGCGACCGCAGTCGGCTCGATCCCCGAAGTGGTCGGGGACGCGGCGGAGCTCGCTCCCCCCGGAGACGTCGACGCGCTCGCCGGCGCGATGTCACGCGCGCTCGAGCCCGACCGCGCGGCCACGCTGGCCTCGGCCGGACCGCAGCGCGCCCGCCAGTTCACGTGGAAACGGACGGCGGCAGGTCTGTGCCAGTTGTACGAGGGGGCGATCGACAGTGTCTGACGGTCGGGCGCAGCCGTACAATCGAGCGCGATGACTGCCGTCCCCCACGCCGCGCGCTGATGCGTGCGCTCGTCACCGGCGGCGCCGGATTCGTCGGCAGGCACCTCGTCGTTCATCTGCAACAGATGGGCGACCACGTCACCACGATCGACCGGTCGGTCGACGGCATCGACATCACCGACATCGACTCGGTGAGCCCGGTTCTCGAGCGGGCCCGGCCCGAAGCCGTGTACCACCTCGCCGGCTGGAGTGACGTCGGCGCCTCGTGGCGCCATCCGGCGGAGACCTTGCGGGCCAATGTCAACGGCACCGACGCGATCCTGCGAGCGTCCATTGCGAACGATGTCGGCCGGGTGCTGATCGTCACGAGCGCCGACGTCTACGGCTCGGTCGCCGACGCCGATCAGCCCATCGCGGAGACGGCGCCGCTCCGGCCCGAGAGCCCGTATGCGGCCAGCAAGGCGGCTGCGGAGATGCTGGCGATCCAGGCATTCCTCGGCCACGGGCTCCCCGCCATCAGGGCCCGCGCCTTCAACCACGCCGGCCCCGGACAGCGCACCGATTTCGTGATCCCGGCGCTGGCCGAGCGGGTGCTCGACGCCGAACGGCGCGGTGCCGACGTCGTCGAGGTCGGGTCGCTCGAGCCCCGGCGCGACTTCACCGACGTCCGCGATGTCGTGCGTGCCTACCGGGCCCTCGTCTCCGCCGGCGAGCCGGGAGAGTGCTACAACGTCTGTTCGGGCCGCGACGTCTCGATCGGAACCGTTCTCGACCACCTCATGGCAATGGCCGAAGTCGACCTCCGGGCGGTCGTCGATCCCGACCTCGTCCGACCAGTCGAGGTGATGCTTCGTCAGGGCGACCCGACCAGGATCACCACGGCCGTGGGCTGGGTCCCGGAGATCACCCTCGAGCAGACGCTCGCCGATGTCTTGTCCGAGCGCAGAAGCGCTGTCCTCCCACCGACCGGAGACTGATCATGCCAACCGCCTTCATCACCGGGGTCACCGGCCAGGACGGCTCCTATCTGGCCGAGCTCCTGCTCGACAAGGGCTACCGGGTCATCGGCATGGTTCGCCGGTCGAGCACGGTCAACTTCGAGCGGATCGCCCACGTCCAGGACCGCATCGAGTTCGTCAACGCCGACCTCCTCGACGAGGTCTCCATCATCGAAGCGCTGCGCGAGACCGAACCCGACGAGGTCTACAACCTCGCGGCCCAGTCGTTCGTGCAGACATCCTTCGGTCAACCCGTCCTGACGGGCGAGACCACTGCGCTCGGCGTCACCCGCATGCTCGATGCCATCCGGATCGTCGACCCGTCGATCCGCTTCTACCAGGCGAGCAGCAGCGAGATGTTCGGCAAGGTCGCCGAGGTGCCCCAACGCGAGTCGACACCGTTTCACCCCCGCAGCCCCTACGGCGTCGCCAAGGTCTATGGCCACTGGATCACGGTCAACTACCGCGAGAGCTACGGGCTGCATGCATCGTCGGGAATCCTGTTCAACCACGAGAGTCCCCGCCGCGGGCTCGAGTTCGTGACCCGCAAGATCTCGCACGCGGCGGCCAAGATCGCACTCGGGCGGGCGGACGAACTGCGTCTCGGCAACCTCGACGCGCAACGCGACTGGGGTTTCGCCGGCGACTACGTCGACGCGATGTGGCGCATGCTCCAGCAGGACTCCCCCGACGACTATGTCGTGTGCACGGGCGAGAGTCACTCGGTGCGGGAGTTCGTCGATCTCGCGTTCAAACGGGTGAACCTCGACTACGACGACTACGTCGTCGTCGACGAGCGGTTCTTCCGGCCCGCCGAGGTCGACCTGTTGATCGGCGACTCCACGAAGGCCGAGGACGTTCTCGGGTGGCAGCGCAGGACCGGCTTCGACGCGCTCGTGGCCGACATGGTCGATGCCGACATCGCCCTGCTCGAAGGCAAGCTCCGCGCCATCTCGTGAGCATCTGCGTGCTGTCGGGGGGTGTCGGCGCCGCAAAGCTGCTGTCGGCCCTCTCCGGTGTCGTGGATCCCGGCGACCTCGTCGCCGTCGTCAACATCGCCGACGACACGATCCTGCAGGGGCTCTACGTCAGCCCCGACCTCGACACGGTGACCTACACGCTTGCGGGCGAGATCAACCCTCAGACGGGGTGGGGTCTGCGAGACGAGTCATGGCAGGCAATGACCACGGTCGAGCGGTATGGCGGGACGTCCTGGTTCCGCCTGGGCGATCGCGATCTCGGCACACATCTGTACCGAACGCAACGGCTTGCCGAGGGCGCGGCGCTGTCGACCGTGACCTCCGAGATCACCAGGGCCTGGGGTCTCGAACAGACGTTGCTGCCGGCGTCCGACGCACGGGTCGAAACGAGGGTGACGGTCGTCGACGAGGGCGAGATCGGCTTCCAGGAGTACTTCGTCCGTCGCCGCCACGATGTCGTGGTGACCGATGTTCGGTTCGTCGGCGCCGAGACCGCGCTCCCGGCGCCAGGGGTCGTCGACGCGATCAGGACGGCCGAGCGCGTCATCATCGCACCGTCCAATCCGATCGTCTCCATCGGGCCGATGCTGGCCATCGCCGGACTCCGGTCTGCCATCGTGGACCGCCGGGCCGATGTGGTCGCCGTCTCGGGAATCGTCGGCGGGAAGGCGTTGAAGGGCCCCGCCGATCGGCTCATGCGTGAGCTGGGGCACGAGCCGACCGCGGCCGGCGTGGCGGCGATCTACGCCCCGCTCGCGGCCACCATCGTGATCGACACCGTCGACGCCGAGCTCGAGACGGCCGTTGCGGCGACGGGAGTGACGCCGGTGGTGGCTGACACGATCATGAGCGATCCCGCCCGCAGCGAGCAGGTGGCTCGGAGTGTCCTGGAGGCATCACCATGACCCGACTCGAGATCCTCGGCGTGGAAGGGATGCCCGAGATAGCCGCAGGCGCAGACCTCGCCGGCATCATCTGCGAGCATGCCGATCTGCACCCCGGCGACGTTCTGGTCGTCACCCAGAAGATCGTGTCGAAGGCCGAGAACGCGATGGCCGTCGTCGACCCCGACGACCCGCTGAGCCACAAACCCCTGGTCGAACGTGAGTCGGTCCGGGTGCTCCGGCGGCGCGGCGACCTGATCATCAGCGAGACGAAACACGGGTTCGTCTGTGCAAACGCAGGAATCGATCTCTCGAACGTCGAACGAGGGCGGGCGGCACTCCTTCCCGAGGACTCCGACCGATCGGCGCGACGAATCCGCGACGGGGTCCGGGGACGGACCGGCGTCGAGGTGGCGGTGATCGTGTCCGACACGTTCGGACGGCCCTGGCGCCGGGGTGTCACCGACGTGGCGATCGGGTCGGCAGGCATCCTGCCGATAGTCGACCTGCGCGGCACGACCGATGCGCATGGACGCGAGATGCAGGTGACCGAGGTGGCAGTCGTCGACGAGCTCGCGGCTGCCGCCGACCTCGCGTGTGGCAAGGCGGCCGGCATCCCGGTCGCAGTCATCCGGGGTGTCGACGCCGCCTGGCTCGGGACGGGCAGCGTGGCGGACGACGTGGTCCGCTCGCCCGCGGACGATCTCTTCCGGTAGCGGTCGGGCTACCCCTCGGCGTCGCTGTGGCCGTCGGCGTCGGGATCGACGCCGGTGCCGTCGTCGGCCGCGTTGGGATCGAGCAGCGTCGGATTCACCGTGGCGAGCCGCGCGACCGTCTCCGGCGCCGGGACGTCGGCCCCTTCCGGGAGCAGCGCGATGGTGAACGCCTGACCGTCGCGGATGAAGCGGACCCCGGCGAGATCCTCGGTGAAGATCTCGGGGTCTTCGGTGTCGATGTTCGCGGCTAGGTCCCACCGTGCCACCTGGAGGATGGCAGGCTCGCCGTTGCACGTGGCGCCGTCCTCGGCGAGCGTGGCGCCGCCGGGCAGGGTCATGACGTCGTCCTCGAGGGTGACCCCCATGGCGTCGAAGAACACCTGGAGCGTCGCTCCCTTGCCCGTGACGTTGGACGTGAAGGGGTGGATGTGGATGAGGCCGTCCTCGTGGGAATGGATGCCGTCGGGATCCGCCGTAGAGGTGAACGGCGGCTCGAACGACTCGGACTGGCAGTCGTAGACCCCGTAGGCGGAGTGCCAGTGGTCGCTGAGTGTCGGCTGGGCCACGGCATCGCGGGTCGCCGCCGCGAATCCGACGAGGGCGATGCCCAACAACACGGTGATGATCACTGCAGCCGGGAAGCCGAGCGCTCGACGGTCGCCGGCTCGGCGCGACTGGCCCGCGCTGGCAGCGCGAGCGACCTTCTTGACAGATGATGCCTTCGCCATAGGAGCTTCACGCTACTGGCGTCGACCTGATTTCACAGCGCGGCTCGGCCGCGTGGATACGGCCCCGGTCCTCAGCGTCGGGCGGCGAGAAGCTCGGTGAAAAGATCGAAGTATTCGTGGGCGACGGCGCCCGGCGAGTGCCACTGCTCGACGAACCGTCGGCCGGCGGCGCCCATGGTTTCGCGCCGGTCGGCATCGTCGACCAGCTCATCGAGCGCCCGCTCGAACGCGGCCCCGTCGTCGGGTGCGACGGCACGACCGGCGCCTGCGTCTGCGATCGTCCGCTCGACCTCGGTGCCGGGGTCGACCGCCGCCAGGACCGGTCGGCCCGCCGCGAGTATCGAGTAGAGCTTCGACGGCACGCTGGCCCGGGCGAGGCCTCGACGGAGCAGGACCAGGTGGACGTCGGCCGCCGCCAGCACATCGGGAAGTCGCTCGGCCGGCTGGAAGTCGACGAACCGCACGTTGTCGAGCCGTCCGGCCCGCGCCCGGAGATCGGCCAGCGCCGCTCCCCCACCGTTGACGACGAACACCACGTCGTCGCGGTCGCGCCGTCGTTCCGCGGCGTCGATGACCAGATCGAGGGGCTGGGACCACCCGACGTTTCCCGCGTACATGACGACGGTGCGGTCACCCAGGTCGAAGTCGTCGCGATAGCTGTTGGCCCGGCTGCTCGGTCTCATCGCCGCGACATCGACGAAGTTCGGGATGACCCGCACCGTCGGCCCGGTCCCGGCGTCGGTGACGGACCGCCCGAGCTTGCCCCGCACGTTGGCGGCAAGATCCTCGGACAACACCGTGACGGCAGCCGAGCGCCGGTAGGTGAACCGCTCCAACGCTCTCGCCGCGTTGATCACCCGCTCATTGGTGATGGCCCGGGTCGCCACGGCGACATCGGGAAAGACATCCTGGATGTTGAAGACGAGCGGTGCCCGCCATCTCCTCGCCGCGAGCCACCCTGCGGTCCCGAGCGTCAGCGGCGGCGACATCGCGAAGACCACGTCGGGTCGTCGACCGGTGGCGACCGACCACGCCATCGCCTCGGCGGTGAAGGCGCCGAACGCGGCGGCTCGGGCGAGGATGTTGCTCTTGTCGGTCGGGAACGGATGCAGACGGGTGATGTTCCGACCCGGCTGGTGTTCCCGGCGAACCAACCGGCCACCCCAGCCCGGCTCGACGCGGTGGTCCTGATACCAGGGCAGCGACGTCACGACCTCCATGTCGACACCGAGCTCCCGCAGCTCGTCGGCGAGCCGAGTCATGACCGTGCCGGTCGGCGCCGTGTCGGGCACGAAATGGGGGCAGATGGCGAGGACTCGCATCGACTACACGCGGGCGGCGTCGCGGTACGCCGCAAGGGTCAGCTCGGCAGTCCGCTCCCAGGTGGCCTCGGCCGCCCGCGCTGCACCCGCCGCTCCGAGCCGGCCGCGCTCGGTCTCGTCGGCCAGGAGGCGGTCGAGCGCGTCGGCGATCGCCGGCACCGACAGCGGGTCGACACAGACACCCCCGCCGCCGCACACCTCCTCGGTCGCCGTCCCGGCCGACGTGACCACCACGGTTCCCTGGGCCATGGCCTCGAGCACGGGAAGCCCGAAGCCCTCGAGAAGGCTGGGGTAGGCGAAGACCGACGCGGCCCGGTACAGCGCACGGAGCTCGTCGTCGTCGACGAAGCCGAGCACCCGCAGGCGTCGTCCGAGCCGGTGTCCGTACGACTCGACCTGTTCGCCCCATCCCGTCGGCCCCACCAGCACGAGGGGCGGTCCGGCGTCGCCGAGGAGCGCGACCGCCTCGACCAGCCGAGTGAGATTCTTGCGGGGTTCGATCGTGCCGACCCACAGGATGAACTCGGGCGGCAGACGGAACCGGCTGCGCGCGTCCACCACGGCCTCGTCGCTCGCCGGCGACGCATGCGTGCCGAGAGGGACGACGCGCACCCGCTCGCGGTCGATGCCGTGGGCGACGCAGTCGTCGGCCGTGACCGCCGACGGGCAGGCCACGATGTCGACCTCGTCGCGGATGATCGACCAGGACCGCTCGAAGAACCGCTGGCCGACCCGGCTGGCATGATCGGGATGGTGCAAGAACGCGAGGTCGTACACCGACGCCACGATCGGGGCGGTTCGGGGCGGAACAGCTGCGGACGTCGCGTGGATCACATCGACGGGCCCGGCCGCGTCCTCGACCGGAGGCCACCTCGTCATGAGCCAGCCCGCATACAGCGCCCGCCGCGGCAGACGGAAGTGACGCACCGGCACCGGGGGCTCCCACGTCGGCTCGGGGGGATGGCGGTGCCGCGCCGCGACACCGATCAGGCCCGGCGCGTCAGGGTGCGCCGTGAGCGCGGCCAGTGTCTCGTTGGTGGCACGAGCCGTGCCCCCGGGAACTCGGTGCCAGCTCTGTTCGACCACTGCTGCGACCTGCATCATCGCCACGGAGTCTTCCACGATGCACGCGGGCGCAGGACGACGGCATTCCTTGCCATGCCAACCGGCGATCCGGCCAAGTAGCCTTCGCCGAGATGTCGACACCGCTGCACGACCGTTGCGTTCTGGTCACCGGCGGCACCGGTTTCCTCGGCCGGGCCGTGGTTC
>JAOTZB010000396.1 GCA_029861625.1 Acidimicrobiia bacterium | reverse complement strand
CGAGGCTCGGTCCGAAGGCGGCGGTGTCGCCGGAGTGGCGTCGGGCCGAGATCCCCGCTGTGAACGGGCATGCGACCGCCTCGGCGATCGCCGCCATGTACGCAGCACTCGTCACCGCCAACACCAGCGAACGGCTTCTCGACGACCAGCGGGTCGAGGAGCTGCGACGCCCCGAAGAGCCCAGCCGGGACCTGAACCTCGGCACCGCCGCCGATGCGCCGATGCAGTGGGCCCAGGGCGTTCAGCTCAACCACGACGGCAGCCACGGCCCCAACCCCCGATCGTTCCGTCACGGCGGGTGGGGCGGATCTCTCGGGTTCGCCGATCCCGAGGCGCGCATCGGATTCGGATACGTGATGAATCGCATGAACGTCAGTCTTCTCGGCGACACGCGGGCCCGCCGATTGGTGCTCGCGACCTACCAGTGCCTCGGCGAGGCCACGGGCGCCGGCCGGGCATCTACCATCGCACAGTGACCGACGAGCGCTGCCCCGCCTGCGACGGCGTCGTTGCCGACCACCAGGCCTTCTGCCCGAGCTGTGGCCTGCCGCTCGACGACTACGAGGACTACGAGGACTACGACGAGCGCGATGAGGTCGGGGGGGCCGACCGCCCCGGCGATCCGGACCGAGACGACGCGTCCGCGCATCTCACGCCCCGAACCAGTGCCGACCGGCGCCGCGAGCTGATCCTGCTCGGAGCCGTGCTCGCTGTGTCCGCGGTGGCCATCGCGCTGATCGGTTGGCTCGGCGGCTGGTGGAGCGACGACGACACGGCACTCGACGACGAGGTCATCGACAGCGAGGCAACAGCACCGAGCCCCAGCGAGGCCGAGCAGGCCCCGTCGTTGGACTCGAGCCTTGCTGTCCCCGTGGTGCCCGACGACTCGCCGGGCGACGTCGGTGGTGGGTCGGCCGTCTCGCCGGTCGGTGACGCACCGTACCTCGGCGAGCTGGCCGGCTACTCGGTGGTATTCCGCGACGACATCGGGATCGGCGTGGTCGACCTCGACACCGGCGGGTCGTTCCTGATCGATGCGCTCGCCGCCGACAGCGCACTCGACTCGTCGACGATGGTCATCGTCGGGGACCAGCTGGTGTACGTGTCGGAGGCCTCGATCTGGCGGCGACCGCTCGATCCCGACGGCGAGGCCGTGCGCATCGGCGACGGCGACTGGGTGGCACGGGCGGTCGCGTCGACCGACGAGATCTGGGTCATCGACCAGCAATTCCGCGACACGGGCGTGAGCGCCACACTGTCGCTCGTGGGCATCGACGGCGAGGTTGTCGGCTCCCGCGAGCTGTCCTCCGACGCGGTGCCGATCGCGACATCGAGCGGCGGCATCATCGTGACCCTGCCGACCGTCGGCGACACGTTCGTCCTGGGGCTCGACTTCGATGCCCCCCTGGCCTCGGGACCGCTGCTCGGCCTCGGTGACGACATCGCCGTGGCATGGACGTGCGTCGACACGACCGACTGTGGTCTCGAGGTCGTCGAGATCACCGATGCCGTGTCGCCGCTCGTCGAGCGACTCGACGTCGAGGACAGGCCGGTGACCTACGTTCCGGCGCCCATCTCGTCCAACGGCCGATGGCTGCCACTGATCCGCGTCAGCGACCTCGGCACGCCCGCGGCCGGACTGCTCGATCTCGCGGCCGCTCGGTCGGGTCCGGCCGCCTCTGACATCGAGCTCGTGCCGCTCGGCTCGACCGACGTCTGGGAGGACATCGCGTGGACACCTGACGGCCGCTGGGTCATCTGGAGCAGCCTCGGGGCAATCTTCGCCCAGGCGGTCGACGGAGGGCCGACGCTCACGCTCGCCGAAGCCGACCTCGGCGCAGCCGGCCCGATCGAGCTGGACGTCTTCGCCACACCAACGGCGTAGTCCGGGTCAGGCGGGAGTCTTCGCCACACCAACGGCGGGTCGCGGTCGAGCGAAGCCGGGCCGGATGGCTCAATTGGCTGGCCAGGGTGCCGACAGGGTTCCCATGGCAGACACTCGATCTCTCCGAGCCGTGGGCCCGGACACCCTTCCAAGCTCCGTGACGCAGCTGCGCGCGAACGAATCAGCCCTCAAGGTCGTCGTCACGATGCCTGCCTATCATGCCGGTCGAACGCTCGAGAAGACGCTCGCCGATCTGCCCGATCACCTGTCGCAACACGTGATCGTGGTCGACGACGCGAGCACCGACGACACTGTCGAGGTCGCCCGCCGTCTCGGCCTCACCGTGTACGCCCACGCCGAGAACAAGGGCTACGGCGCGAACCAGAAGACGTGTTACCAGGCCGCGCTCGACGCGGGGGCCGATGTCGTGGTGATGCTCCACCCGGACTACCAGTACGACCCGAAGGCGGTCCCACTGCTCATCGGTCCGATCCTGTCGGGCCATGCCGACATGACGTTCGGTTCACGATTCGCCGGCATGTCCGACCCCCGCTCGGGCGGCATGCCGTGGTACCGCTACTACGGCAATCGGGCCACCACGATCGCGCAGAACCTCGTCCTCGGCACCCGTTTCTCGGAGTTCCACAGCGGCCTTCGGGCCTACAGCCGCAAGGCGCTGCTCTCGATGCCGTTCCTCGAGTACTCCGACGATTTCGACTTCGACGCCCAGTTCATCTGCGACGCGGTGACCAAGCAGATCCGTGTGGTCGAGGTGCCGATTCCGACGAGCTACACCAAGGAGTCCTCGTCGATCGCCATCGGCGCGTCCCTGCGCTACGTGGCCAGGTCGATCCGCCATTCCGTTGCCGCTCGTGCCAATGCCGTGGGTCGATCGAAGCTCCACCGCACGGGTGATCCGAAACGACTCCAGGCCCGTGGCCCGATCGACGAGACGTGCCCCGCCTGCGGCGAACCGCGTCAAGCGCTCATCTACCCGTCGACCGTCCTCGAAGGCGACGAGGTGGTCGCCGACGAGTTCACCTGCACCTCGGCCACGGTCGCCTACTACGACGACATCGTGCAGTGCACCGGCTGTGGTGTGATCCGCTCGCTGCCCGATCTCGACCAGGCCGAGATCGCATCGGTGTACGAGGAGACCGAGGACGACGTGTACCTCGACCAGGAGGAGGCTCGTCGTGAGCTCTTCTCGTGGATGCTGGACAAGATGGACAGCTACGTCGCCGGTGATCGACGACTGCTGGAGTTCGGGTCGCACCTGGGCCTCTTCCTCAGTGAGGCGCGCGAGCACGGATGGCTCAC
>JAOTZB010000395.1 GCA_029861625.1 Acidimicrobiia bacterium | reverse complement strand
CGATCTCGTGCGCGAGGAGAGCGGGTGGTGGGACCGCAACCCGACCTCGCTGCATCCGTCGCCGCCGGCTGACGTCGCCCAGGCGACGTTCGACGCCATCGCCGACCCGGATGCCGTCATCGCGCAGGCCGAAGCGCTGGCCGCGGACGGGAATCCACAATTGGCCATGCACGTCATCGATCTGGTCGCTCTCGGCCCTGACGATGAGGCGGCGGTCATCAGGGCGCGGGCGATCAAGTCCGATCTCTGTCGGGCCCGGTCCAAGCAGATTGCGCCCTACCCGAGCAAGGGGCTGTACAAGTCGAGCGGTATCCGCCTCAAGCAGGGGATTGTCTCCTGGGAAGGTGTGGCGGAATGAGCGACCAGCCGAATCTGCTGTTCATCTACGCCGACCAGCACCGCGCCGACGTCTTGGGATCGGCGGGCAACGACATCGTCGTCACGCCCCACCTCGACCGACTCGCGGCCGAGGGGGTCCGCTTCGACCAGGCGTGGACCGAGAGCCCGATCTGCCAGCCGGCCCGGGCGTCGATGCTGACCGGCCGCTACCCGAGCGACCACGGTGTGCTCGGCAACTTCGCCGGCGACTGCCAACCGGACTGGGACACGTTCCCCCGCCGCCTCCAGGAGGCCGGCTACACGACCGCGTCGATCGGCAAGACCCACTACGACTCGTGGCCGATGAACGCCGAGCCCGGCTCACCGGCGCCGACGGAGGAGTGGATCGGCAGCTTCGGGTTCGACCATGTGGTCGAGGAGTTCGACCGGTACGTCCATGTCGGCGACTGGTCGACGCCCTACATGCGGTTCCTGGACGAGCACGACGCGCTCGAGGCGTACCGCGAGGTCGTCCTGGCCAACTTCCGGGGCGGAGACAGGCACTGGAACGGTGTCACCTCTCCGCTGCCCCAGGAGCTGGATCTCACCTGTTTCCTCGCCGACGAGGCGCAACAGTGGATCGGGCGCCAGCCGAGCGACCGGCCGTGGTTCATGCACCTGTCGTTCGTGCAGCCGCACGTGCCGCTGATGGGCGACCCCATCTGGGCCGACCACTACGCGGGTGCGCAGATCGAGCGCACCGCGCCCGCCGAGCCCGTCGCCACGAGCGAGGCCTGGGCCCAGCACCTCACGTTCATGCGCAGGCACTCCCACAGCGAGCTGCTGACCGACGAGTTCGTGCTCGCGGGTGCTCGCCAGTACTACGCCATGGTGTCACTGATCGATCAGCGCATCGGCGACCTGCTCGCACAGCTGGAACGCCAGGGCCAGCTCGACAACACGTGGATCGTCTACTGCGCCGACCACGGCGAGATGCTCGGCGACCATGGCCTGATGGCCAAGATGAACTTCTACCGATCGTCGGTGCGGGTCCCGCTGATCGTGCGGCCGCCCGGCGGCACCACAGGTCGCGTCGAGACCGCGCCCGTCCAGGCCTTCGACGTCGCCGCCACAATGCTCGACGCCGGCGCCGCGGCGCCGCTCGACGGCGCGCCGGCCCGCTCGCTCGTGCCGCTCGTGGCCGGCTCCGACGCCTCCGTCCGGGAGGCGGCGGCGAGTATGATCCGGATGCGCCCCGACCTCACGACATGGCACGCGATCACCGACGGCCAGTGGCGGGCCACGTTCAGCGCCGACACCGGCGAGCCGGTCGAGCTGTTCGACCTCGCTACGGACCCCGACGAGACCACCAACCGGGTCGACGACCCGAGCGCCGACGACGAGCTCGGCGTCCTCCGCGACCAGCTGGCATCGACCCTGGCGGCGGCATGACCGGAAACTCAACAGATCGGCTTCGCCGATGAGCAGAGTTTCTTCGAGTTCAGCGGAGGTGGAGCTGCGCCGTGTCTCTTTCCGCTGAACCTCCCGAGACCGTGGAGGACGGACGCGTCGCCCGGGGCCGGCGGACTCGCGAGGCGGTCATCGACGCCCTGCTGGCCCTGTACGCCGAGGACAACCTCACCCCCACGATCGAGGAGATCGCGGCGCGAGTGGGGATGACCACCCGGTCCATCTATCACCACTTCCAGGACCGAGAAGCGCTGGCGGTGGCGATGGCCGCACGGCAGCTCGAACGTCACGCGGAGCTGTTCGAGGCCCATCCCATCAGCGGGACGCTGACCGAACGGATCGACGGCATCGTGGCCCACCGCGCCGCGCTGTTCGAGACCATCGCGCCGTCCCGTCGCTCGGCGCTGATCAGGATGCACACCTCACCTGAGCTGCAGTCCCAACAAGCCTTCTTGACCGCCCACCTTCGACGCCAAGTGGCCGAGACGTTCGAGCCCGAGCTCTCGGTCCTCGATCGCAGCACGAAGGGCGAGGTCGTTGAGCTCCTCGACCTCCACACGAGCTGGGAGACCTGGGAGCGGCTGCGGCGATGGCAACGCGTGTCGGTTCCCCGCAGCCGCAAGCTCGTAACTGGCCTCGTCACCCAAGCCCTCGACATCTCGATCCTCGACATCTCGAACAACGGAGACCCCAAATGAACCGAGCCCGACAACTCCTGTTGATGATCGGCCTCGCCTCGCTCGTGGTCGCGGGATGCACGAGCAGCGACGACGACACCGTCACGGCTGAGCCGGAGCCCGACCAGACCACGTCCAGCAACGCACCCAACGACACCGAGCCGAGCGGGGACACCGTCGACGACGCGGCCACGACCACCGAAGCCTCCGACGAGCCCGTCGAGTTGACCGCGAGCTTCCGGGGCGTCACCGAGGACGCCATCCGCGTCGGCGTCGTGGCCATCGACTTCGAGCGGCTGTCCGAGTTCGGTGTCGACATGGGTTCCGGTGACGCGGCGGGCATCTACACCGCCGCGGTCGAGGCCATCAACGACCGTGGCGGGATCCTCGGGCGCCGACTCGAGATCACCACCGAGGAGTACCTGCCGGTCGGCAGTACCGAAGCCGATCAGCTGTGCGTCCGGATGACGGAGGACCTCGAGGTGTTCGTCGTCGTCGGTGCCATCCGTCTCGACAACGTGCTCTGCTACACCGAGCTGAATGACACCGCGGCCATCGCCGTCAGTCAGCAGACCCAGGAACGGATCGACCGGTCGACGGCGCCCTATGTGACGGTGCGCGGCCGCACCGACCTGCGCTCGACGGCCTGGGCCGAGGCCATGGTCGAGGAAGGCGTGTTCGAGGGCGAGACGGTCGGTGTCCTCGGGTTCGTCGACGTGGACGAAGAGCTGTACAACGAGACGGTCGCGGCCCT
>JAOTZB010000003.1 GCA_029861625.1 Acidimicrobiia bacterium | reverse complement strand
CGGCGGGGCCCGAGGAGATGGTGTTCTTGACGAAGAAGACGTTGCCCCGTCGGACGGCGAAGGTGTCGGTGCCGTTGCCGTCCCAGTCGCCGACGAAGACCTCGTCGCCGGGCCGGCCGTAGCCGACCGCGGACTCGACTCCGGTCTGGATGTCGCGAACCGTGAAAACGTTGCCCCTCCGCCGGGCCAGGTCGTCCACACCGTTGCCATTCCAATCGCCGACCGAGAAGTCCGCATCGGTCGCCGAGCCGAAGTAGAGGACGGAGTCAGCGCTGCCGCCGACGAGCTGGTTCGAGAAGAACCAGACGCTCACCTCGTCTCCGGCGCCGCTCGCCGACCGCGCGACGAGTGGCATGACCGCCGCTGACAACACGATCACGACGACCCGAGCAATCCATCCGCGCAGCCCCATGTCGAACCCCTTGAGCGAGTGCCACCCGACCAACTCGTCGATCCGGAGAACCTGACCAGCATGATCCCAGCACAAGGCCGAGCCGACCACTGCCGAAAGTCACACTCCGCGGTCGGTTCGGTCCTGTCTCCGACGTCGCGATGGGCACGAGCTGCCAGACTGCTCTCCGAACGGTGACGGACGGCTGCACGGGTGCAGGGGGAGATCACGATGCTCGACTTCCGGCTCGACGACGAGCTCGAAGCGCTGCGGGCCAGGGCCAGACGGGTCGCCGCCGAGGGTGTCGAGGCATTCGGTCGCCACAACGACTCCTGGATCAACGGGTTCTCCAAGGAGTTCGCAGGCGTCATGGCGGCCGAGGGTTGGATCGGCATGGGCTGGCCGAGGGAACACGGCGGCCGCGAACGACCCCCGATCGAGCGCGTCATCGTCGCCGACGAGATGATCAGTGCCGGCGCGCCCATTGCCGCGATGTGGTTCGCCGACCGCCAGATGGGTCCCACGCTCATCGCCTACGGCACACCCGACCAGCAGGCCGAGTACCTGCCGCCGATGCTCGCAGGCGAGACCACGTGGTGTATCGGCATGAGCGAACCCGACGCCGGGTCCGACCTGGCATCGTTGTCGACATCGGCCACTCTCGACGGCGACCAGTGGGTGGTCAACGGCCAGAAGATCTGGACGAGCTTCGGCGACGTCGCCGACTACTGCTATCTCATCTGCAGGACGGGCGCCGAGGGCCCGCCCCACCGCGGCATCAGCGAGCTGATCGTGCCCATGACGTCTCCGGGCATCGACGTGCGTCCGATCACCGACATGACGACGAACCGGCACTTCTGCGAGGTGTACTTCACCGACGTACGGATTCCGGCGGTGAACCTCGTCGGGGTGCCGGGCGACGCGTTCAAGCAGACCATGCGCCAGCTCGAACACGAACGGGGCGGCATCGACCGGCTCGTCTCGAACCGGGCCCTCTTCGATCATGCGGTCGGCGCGGCCGACACGACCGACCCGATCGTGCGCCAGGAGATCGCCGCGCTCGAGACCGGCTACCGAGTCGGTCGGCTGCTCGTCTACCGCGAGGTCCTGCGCCAGGCCCCGGCCGGCTTCAGTGCCGCGACCAAGGTGTACTGCACCGAGCACGAGGCACGGGTTGCCGACTTCGCGGCCCGGATGCTCGGGGCCGAGGCCACGCTCGACTCGGAATGGACACGTGCGATCAGCTACGCCCCCGGCTACACGATCATGGGCGGCACGTCGAACATCATGCGCAACATCCTGGGTGAGCGGGTGCTCGGTCTGCCCCGCGAACCGCGCCGCTGAATGCCGAGCCGGTGAGAGTCACGAGGCTCGTCGACGAGCCGATCATCGGCCCGGCCTCGCGGGCCCGGGCCGGTCCTGTTCGACGACACGATGCGACACGCAGGGCTCCACGAGGTCGGCGACGTGCCGGCGGTCTACTGGACCCGTGTCGGTGATGCTCCGGAGCGCATCTGGCGCAGCACCATCGACCTCACCGACGACCGGGAGTCGTGGCAGGCGTCGGATCCCGTCGAGATCCTTCGCCCGGAACGGCCGTGGGAAGGTGCCGATCGTCCAGTCGAACCAACGCGGCACGGTGCCGTCCACGAGCCGGTGAACCAGCTGCGCGATCCGGCGATCTTCGAGGACGACGGACACACCCACCTGCTGTATGCCGTGGCCGGCGAGCGCGGCATCGGCATCGCCGAGCCGACGGACCCGCCCCGCTCCGCACCCCCAGGTCGAACCGACAGTTCGTGGGTCAGCGCACCCAGAAGCCGAGGTGGGGTGCAGCGGCATCGTCTTCGCGGTGGGGCCCGTCGAAGGTCATCGGCGGCGTGGCCGCGGCGCCGATCTCCGGTGCGGTGATCGTGAACCCGACAGGTGTGGCACCGGGCGCGGTCGCGAGCTGGGTGAGTCGGGCGGTCGAGAGCCCGTAGACGACCCGTCGGACCCCGGCCCAGAACATGGCGCCAACACACATCGGGCACGGCTCGCACGACGCGTAGACGGTTCCGTCGGCCAGTAGCTCCGAGCGGCGCTGCCGCTCCAGATCGCGGACGAGGACGGTCTCTGCGTGCGCGGTGATGTCGCGATCGGTGATCACCCGGTTCCTTGCCTCGGCCACGCGTTCGTTCTCGACGACCAACAGGGCTCCGAAGGGGTGGTCACCGGCGGACCTGGCTTCTGCGGCGAGCACGAACGTCCGGACGAGGTGGACATCATCGTCGAGCACGAGTGGATCGTACGGCAGCGGGGATGGCCCGACACGGGCCGGCCCGACGTGGACGGGTCGGTGGTTACGGTCCGAGCTCGATCATCGCCTGGCGGATACGACGCTCGCTGACGGGTCCCTTCGCGCCGATGGACGGCGCGAACAGGCTGACCCTGAGCTCCTGGAGCATCCAACCGACGTCTTCGAGCGCGCCCGATGGTGGGAGCGACTCGCCGAGTTGTTCGTATTCGAGCTCGAGCGCGGTGCAGCGCTGCATGATCCGGCGGTCCTGCGGCACCCGTTCCCGAAGCTTCGACAAGCGTCGTTCGATGCCGTCGAGATAGCGACCGATGTCGTCCAGGCGGTCCAATCCGACGCCGGCGAGAAATCCCGGGTAGACGAGCTGGGAGAGATGAGCCCGGACGTCCCGGACCGCAGGTTGCAGCGCCGGGGCGACGGCATCGTCGACCAAGCGGTCGATGTGCTCGATACGGGCGACGAGACGACCCACGGCCTCGGCGACCAGCGGCAACGTGTCGTCGAGCTGACGGGTGACGGCATCGACGAGCATCGAGAAGTCGGCCTCGGTCCATGCCACACCACCGTTCGCGTCGATGAGCGCGTCGAGGGCACAGTCGATTGCGTCGTTGTACCAGTCGACCGTCGACTGCACCGAGCCTTTCGCCAGAGCCAGCTTGGTCTCGTCGGGCAATAGTCGATCGAAGCGCTTCGCCGGTGTCGAGACCCCGAGTCGCACGAGCCGACGCAGCCCGAGGCGGTGGGCGGCGAGCTGCTCGGCTTCGGTCGCGAACAGCCGCACCGCTACATCGTCACCCGCGTCGACGAGCGCCGGATGCGCCCGCACCGGGTACCCGGCGCTGGTGGTCTCGACCACGCGGGGCAGTGTCCCGATCGACCACGATCGCAGGCCGGACCGTTCGAGCTCGTGGCCCTCGCGCGCCAGGCTCGCCATGGCATGGCGCCGGAGGGCAGCGACGATCGCCCCCAGATTCTTGCTCACGAGCAGCTGATCGCCGCTGTCGTCGACGACCTTCAGGTTCGGCCGCAGATGCGGCTCGACGCGAGCGAGGTCGAGATCGTTCGGGTCGACGGCGATGGCGCCCATGCGGCTGAGCTGGACGCTGAGCGTCTCGAGGAGCGAGCCGTCGGCTGGGTCGAGTTTCGGGAGCACGGCGTCGACCGTCTCGGGGATGGGGACGAACGGTTTCCGCAGATCCTTCGGCAGGGATCGAATCAGCGTGGTGACCACCTCGCGGCGGAACCCGGGCACGCTCCAGTCGAACATTGCCGGGTCGAGTTGGTGCACGACGCCGACCGGGATGGTCACGGTGACACCGTCGGTGCTGCTGTCGGGATCGAGCTCGTAGCCGATTGCCAGGTCGAGCTCCGTGCCATCGACACGCGTGTGCCAGGTCTCGGGGAAGGCCTCGGCGTCGACGATCGCATCGGGGTTCTCGACGAGTGCTTCGACGCTCAAGTCGAGCAGCTCGGGATCGGTCCGGGCAGTGTCCTTCCACCACGTGTCGAAGTGGCGAGTCGACACGACGTCGCTGCCGACGCGGGCATCGTAGAAGTCGAAGACCGCCTGATTCTCGACGACCAGATCGTGACGGCGCGATCGGGCGCCGAGGGCCTCGACCCGTGTGAGTACGTTGGCGTTGTGCTCGAGGAACGCGTGGGGCGCATCCCACTCGCGAGCGACCAGTGCATGATGGATGAACAGTTCGCGGGCCAGCTCGGCGTCGACGCGGCCGACCGGCACCGGCCGCTTCGCAATGATGGGCAGCCCATAGAGCGTCACTCCCTCGTGCACCATGGCGACGCCGCCATCGGCATCCCACCAGGGCTCGCCGTACGTGTATGTCGCCAGGTGCTGACCGACCTGCTCGGCCCACTGTGGGTCGATCCGGGCGACGCCGCGGGCCCAGAGCCGGTTGGTCTCGACGAGCTCGGCCGCCATGACCCAGCCGGGTGCGCTGTTCGCGAGGGTCGAACCGGCGGCGATGGCGAACTTGGCCCCACGTGCGCCTCGGTACTCGACGCGTTTGCGGCCCTTCGGTCTGACGTTGCCCCGGCGACCCTTGAATGCGGCGTTGTCCGTGGTGTCCTGCATGCCGATGTGCGACAACAGCCCGGCCAGCAACGATCGATGGATCCGATCGGGGGTCGCCGGCTCGTCGCTCGGTGTGAGGTGCAAGGAGCGCGCCACCCGCCGGAGCTGGCCATGGATGTCCTGCCATTCGCGGAGCCGCATGAAGTTGAGGTGTTCGCGTCGACACATCTTGCGGAACTGGCTGGAACCACGGGCCGTGCGCTCGGCATGGAAGTAGTCCCACAGGGCGAGATGGCCGAGCAGGTCGGAGTCGGGATGGGTGAACCGCGCGTGGAGCTCATCGGCAGCCTGGCGCTTGTCGGCGGGCCGCTCGCGAGGATCCTGGATCGACAAGGCCGCCGCGATCACGGTGACCTCGTGCAGGCATCCGTTCTCACCCGCCTCGACGACCATCCGGGCCAACCTCGGGTCGATCGGCAGCTCCGCGAGCTGTCGGCCCATGGGTGTCAGCCATCGCTTGGTGCCGTGGCGGTCGGGGTCGACCGCGTTGAGCTCCTCGAGCAGGGCGATGCCGTCGCGGATGTTGCGGCGATCGGGCGGGTCGACGAATGGGAACGCCTCGACGTCGCCGAGCCCGAGGGCCGCCATCCGGAGGATCACCGACGCGAGGTTCGTGCGGGTGATCTCGGGCTCGGTGAACTCCGGTCGACCGAGGTAGTCCTCTTCGGAGTAGAGGCGGATGCAGACACCGGGGCCGACCCGGCCGCAACGACCGGCGCGTTGGTCGGCCGACGCCCGCGAGACCGCCTCGATCGGGAGGCGCTGCACCTTCGTGCGATTGCTGTACCGGGAGATGCGTGCGTTGCCGGGGTCGACGACGTAGCGGATCCCGGGAACGGTGAGCGACGTCTCCGCCACGTTGGTGGCCAACACGATGCGCCGGCCCCGATGCTTCTTGAAGACCCGGTGTTGTTCGGCGGACGAGAGCCGGGCGAAGAGCGGGAAGATCTCGGTGGCCGCGAGCCGGAGGCCGTCGAGCGCCTCGGCGGCGTCACGGATGTCGCGCTCACCGCTGCAGAAGACCAGGATGTCACCGGGGCCTTCGGTGATGAGCTCCTCGACGGCGTCACAGATGCCCTGGGGTTGGTCGCGTCCGGGCCTGCCGTCGGAGCCGTCGACGGGTCGGTAGCGGTACTCGACGGGGTACGTGCGCCCCGAGACCTCGATGATCGGCGCGTCGTCGAAGTGCGCCGCGAAGCGCTCCGTGTCGATGGTCGCGGACGTGATGATGACCTTCAGATCGGGGCGACGAGGGAGGAGCTGTGTGAGGTACCCGAGAAGGAAGTCGATGTTGAGGCTTCGTTCGTGCGCCTCGTCGATGATGATCGTGTCGTAGCGGCGCAGCGTCCGATCATGTTGGACCTCGGCGAGGAGGAGACCGTCGGTCATCAGCTTCACTCGGGTCGCGTCGCCGACGCGATCATCGAAGCGCACGGCATAACCGACGGCGCCGCCGATCTCGGTACCGAGCTCTTCGGCGACGCGCTCGGCGATCGACCGTGCCGCGAGCCGGCGAGGCTGCGTGTGACCGATGAGACCGTCGACGCCGCGCCCCAGCTCGAGACAGAGCTTCGGCAGCTGCGTGCTCTTGCCCGAGCCGGTCTCGCCGGCGACCACGACGACCTGATTCGCACCGATGGCATCGAGGAGGTCGCCGCGCCGTTCGGTGATCGGCAGATCGGCCGGATACGAGAGTGCCGTCACGATCTCACGCTAATGACTTCGGCGGTTGGGTCGACGGTCGTTTTCAGTGCCCGCTCTTGTCGCCTGCTGCGACGGGCCGCTCGGGCCCGGCCGTCGTCGTGACAATGCACGAGTGGTGCTGGCAGATTGGTCCGATGACCTACGACTGTTTCGACGTCTCCATCGAGAGCAGGATTGCCCACATCGTGTTGAAGCGCGGTGATGCGCTGAACACCATGATCCCGGCGTTCTGGCGTGAGCTGCCCGAGATCGTGAACGGCATCAGCGACGACGGCGCGGCGCGGGCGATCGTGTTGTCATCGACCGGCAGGCATTTCTGCGCGGGCATGGACCTGGCGGTCTTCGGCGCGGGGGGATTACCCGGCGACGCAGTCGAACCCGGCCGCAAGAACGCCAACATGCGGATGCAGGCGCTGCATCTCCAGGAGACGTTCACCTGTCTCGAGCGAGCCCGGATGCCGGTGCTGGCGGCGATCCAGGGTGGCTGCGTCGGAGGGGCAGTCGACATGGTGACGGCGTGCGATATGCGGTACGCGACCGCCGACGCGTGGTTCTGCATCCAGGAGATCAACATCGGCATGACGGCCGATGTCGGCACCCTGCAGCGACTTCCCAAGCTGATCCCCGAGGGCATCGCCCGTGAGCTGGCGTACACGGGCGCTCGGATGCCGGCGGCGCGCGCACGCGAGGTCGGGCTGGTCAACGACGTCTTCGACGACCACGACGACATGCTCGATGGTGTGATGGGCGTCGCCGCCGAGATCGCGGCCAAGTCGCCTCTGGCGGTGTGGGGAACCAAGGAGAGCGTCAACTTCGCTCGCGATCACTCGGTCGCCGACTCGTTGAACCACATCGCCACCTGGCAGTCGGGCATGTTCCAGCCTGCCGACATGATGGCCACGTTCGAGGCGACGACCAGCGGCGAGGCTCCCGTCTTCGACGATCTTCCGAGGGTTCGTCGCGGTCTGGAATGACCACGTGTCGCGCTCGGGAACGACGAGATGACGAGATGAGGTGAGTTGGCGGGCAGTTGCCGCTACCATGTTCCGAAGCGATGCGGTATCCCTTCGTGGACCACGCCGGTCTGGCAGTCCGGCCGCGGCGCAGCGCAGCGGGTTGGTAGGCCTCGGCCAGGGCGACTGCCTCGGTCCGACGCCGAACCGGCTCGCGAGCACCTGAGCAGAGCCGGCTTCGTGCCTGCGGTGCGGACTCGGGGTTGTCACCGTCCGCCGATCTGCTCATCCGGTGCAGCCGGAGTCCGCAGCACCCCCATCGAGATCGCAGCAACGCCGACCACATGTCGCCAGACTCGGAGACCACGATCATCACCACCTGCTGTCAACATCTTGCGCCGGTTCCCAACCGACGCCGGGCGGGCCAGTGACCTCGGCCCGGTCCGGAGACGTGTTGCAGCCGACCGTGCTGTCGGCCGACTTCGCGGCCGTCGTCCAGGCCGAGATCGACGGCACCGCGACCGACGACGATCTGGCGCTGCTCGAGGCCAACGAACGGGCGTGGCTCGACGCGCTCTGGGACCTTCTCGCCGACCTCGAGGACGACCTCGACGCAGTCCGCGAGATGAAGGGACCCGACCGGGCCCAGATCGTTGCCGACTTCGAGAGCGAACGGACCGAGATCAACAGCGCGGTGAAGCGGGTCCGTCGCCGCGTCTTCGGCGAGGAGGCCGAACCCGAGGCCGACGACAAGAACGAGGACGAGCTGGCAACCAGCGGGCTCCAGCTGTCGTGGATCCCCGGTCACGTCGTGGCATGGGTCGGTGGCCCGCGGACCTCACCCGGCACGGTCGACGAGATCCGCGAGAGCCTCGTCGCCGCCGGCGCGCCGGCCGCGGGCTGGGAGCCCCACGATCCTGTTCCGCTCCCGGGGGGCGGTCGGGCCGATTCCCTCATCGCCACCACCAACGATGTCCTCGGTTGGCTGGTCGCCGTCGGCGCCAAGGCCGAGACGGAGAACATCACGGCCAGCCTGGGGTGGCTCGGTCAGGTTGCGGTCCTGGCGGTCGATCACACCGCGCGAGGTTCGATGGTTCCCCAGCTGGCGCCCGCGAAGGTGCCGCGCGGAAAGCGCCAGAGTGGCCGCAACGCCTACATGGTGCGGTGGACACCGGCGCTCTCGGACCCGCGCGAGCTCGAACGGCTGGCGACCGCCCTACCCGGCGCGGCCACGGCGTTCGACCGGCAGGCCGATCGCCGCACCGTTGCCCAGGGCGCGCTCGCTGATCTCGTCGATGCGATCTGCAAGACGGCGGCCCGCCAGGTAACCGTGCCGGCGCCGCCTCCCGAGCCCCGGACGACCGCCGACGTCGCCGAGTCGTTCCTCACACGCCTCGACGGCTCCCACTTCGAGGCGCCGACCAAGGCCGGGGGCGAGGTCGTGCGCCGGCTCGACCAGTGGGCCAAGCCGGTCACATCGCCGAGCAAGTCCCGTCTCGTCGTCCAGCTCCAGCCGCCCGACTCCGGCAACGCCTGGCACCTCTCGGTGCTGGCCCCGGGCCAGGACGGCAACCTCGAACCGGTCGAGGTCGCCAGGGTGACCGCGTCGACGAATCGTCGCAAGGAGGTCCGCGACAGCCTCAAGCGACTCGAACAGCTCCTCCCTGTGCTCCTCCGGCCCGGAAGCCATCGCGTCGGTGAGGTCGTCCTGAGCCAGGACGAGGCATGGGAGCTGATGACGGTCACCGGACCCACGCTCGCTGCCGCCGGCTTCGACGTGCGCGTTCCAGCCCTTTCACGGCGCAAGCCGACCGCCGCGCTGCGTCTCACCACCGACGATGCGCAGGAATCCGTCGTCGGTGCCCAGCAGCTGGCGGATGTCCGCTGGTCGGCGGTGTTCGACGACGTCGAGCTCGATGTCGGCGAGATCCAGCGCCTCGCCGCCCAGGCGAAACCGTTGGTCAAGTCCCGGGGCAAGTGGGTCGAGCTCGATCATGCCGACCTCGCCGAGGCCGCGGCCGCGCTCGCCGAACGCGCCGACCAGAAACAGCTCACCGGCGCCGAGATGTTGCGCCATGCGCTGGGGCTCGAGGGTTCACCGCTCAGCGGTGGGCTGTCGCTCGCGGGTGGCGGCTGGGCCGCCGATCTCCTGGAGAGCGCACAGAACATCCCCGCCGATCCACCGACATCGCCCGACGGGTTCGAGGGCGAGCTCCGTCACTACCAGGCCGAGGCGCTCGGCTGGCTGCAGTTCCTCGACTCGGCCAGCCTCGGCGGCTGTCTCGCGCTCGACATGGGTCTCGGCAAGACCCCGACCATGTTGGCGCATCTCCACTCCACGAGAGACGAGGGGCCCTCGTTGGCCGTGCTCCCTCCGGCCGTCGTCGGCAACTGGGCCGCCGAGGCCGAGAAGTTCACGCCCGATCTCCGCGTCGTGACCCATCACGGCCAGAACCGGGCGTCGGCCCGGGAGTTCGAGAAGCTCGCGGCCGGCGCCGACGTGGTGTTGACGACCTACGGCACGGCAGTCCGCGACATCGACACCATCGAGACGGTCGACTGGAACTGCGTAGTGCTCGACGAGGCCCAGATCATCAAGAACCCCACGAGCGACACGGCCCGACAGCTCCGGCGAATTCCGGCTCGCACCAGGCTGGCGCTCACCGGGACGCCCATCGAGAACGGGCTCGGCGATCTGTGGGCCATCATGGACTTCGCGAATCCGGGCCTCGTCGGCGCCAGGGCGCCGTTCATCTCGGCGTTGTCGGTGACCGGCGACAAGAAGGCCGGCGCCGAATCGGCGCTGAAGGCGCTGAACGGCATCCTCGTGTTCCGCCGGACCAAGGCCGAACCGGTGATCGCCGCCGAGCTGCCGGACCGGATCGACGAGCTCGACCACTGCACGATGACCTCCGAACAGATCGGGCTGTACCAGGCGGTGCTCGACTCCCTCGTGATCGACGAGAACGAACCAGGCGTCGAGCGCAAGGGCCATATTCTGGCCGCGATCACCGCGCTCAAGCAGATCTGCAACCATCCGGTGGCCTACCAGGACGACGGCAAACCGCTCGCCGGTCGATCCGGGAAGCTGACCCGTCTCGACGAGATCATCGAAGCGGTGTTCGCCGCCGACGAGCGCGTGCTCGTGTTCACCCACTTCGCGAAGTGGGGCGAGAAGCTCTCGGCCCATATCACCGAGCGAACCGGGATCGAGACGTCGTGTTACCACGGTGGGCTCGCGCGCGGTGCCCGCGATCGCCTCGTCGACGAGTTCCAGAGCGGCACCGGACCGGGGGCGATGGTGCTGTCGCTCAAGGCCGGGGGCACGGGCCTCAACCTCACCGCGGCCAGCCACGTCGTGCTGTACGACCGATGGTGGAATCCCGCGGTCGAGGATCAAGCACGCGACCGCGTCTGGCGCATCGGGCAGACCAAGACCGTCATCGCCCATCGTCTCGTGTGTCCGGGCACGGTCGACGAACGGGTCGAGGAGGTCGTTGCCGGCAAACGTCGCATCGCCGACATGGTCCTGCCGAAATCGAGCTCGCTGAGCGACCTCGACAACGATCAGCTCCGCACCGCGCTCGGGCTCGAAGCCGACACGTTGCTGGTCGACGACAACGGTGACGCCGCGATCCTCGAGGAGGCGTCATGAGCCGCTCGCGGCGCCGCCAGTCGAGTGGCGCGAAGACCGACAACGCCCAGCAGGGCAACGGGCAACGACGGAAGGGAAAGAGCGGCGGCAAGCAGAAGATCACCGCTCGCACGTACTGGGGCGGCCACTCGGGCGAAGTGGCCGAACCGCCGGTCATCGTGCCCTCGATCGACCCGGCGGCCGTGGTTCGCTCGCTCGGTACCCCACCGCTGTCAGGGCACGACACCGCCGCCGACGCGTACTTCGCCGCGGTGTACGAGAAGGCGGTCGGGCTGTCGATTGCCCTGGCCGCAGCCGGCGATCTCCTCGCGTCCGACGACGACTGAGAGGGTCACCCCGGCGTCAACGTGTACGGCTCGGCCTGGCATGCTAGTCAGGCGCCATGGCTGCATACATCATCGTGAACTACGACGTCGACGACGCCGATCTCTACGGCGAATACCAGGCCGATGCCGGCCCGGCCCTGAAGGTCGGCACCGAGTGCAAGGTCCTCGTGGTCGACCCGGCCTCCGATGTCCTCGAGGGCGACGATGTCGGGCATCAGACGGTGGTGCTCGAGTTCGACTCGATCGGGAAGGCCAAGGAGATCTACCACTCCGACGCCTACCAAGCGGTTCTCCCCAAGCGACTCCGGGCCACGTCGAAACACTCCGCCGTCCTGGTGAACGGCTTCGGCTGACTCAGTTGTTCACCTGACCGACGACCGACCGCGGCGTGAGCCTGACCACGAGGCGTTCATCGGTGACCATCGCCACGAAGAACTCGTCCCAGTTCTCGTGCGGCGAGCCCGTGACCGCCTCGAACTGGGCTGCCAGTTCCTGCCCGGTGGCGTCACCGGGCTCGGTGCTCACCTCGCTCAGCTCGACGTCGCAGTCGATTGACACGTAGCTCCAGCTGTCGGGCTGGGTCACGTGCAGGACCGCCCGCGGGTCGCGACGCATGTTCGTCGTCTTGGCCCGACCGTCGGTCACCGAGATCTTGATGATGCCGTCCATGACCGCGTAGGCGACGTCGGACGATTGCGGCCGACCATCGCTGCGGATCGTGATGAGCACGCCGGTGCGGTACCGGGCGGCGAAGTCGAGTGCAGCTGAAAGGTCCATGACGCCTCCTGTTGGCTCGTGTCCACCGTACGCCGATGTACGGAGGCATCGACGGTCGTGAACCGTTCGCGGCGGTCGCTCCGACAGGCTCGGTATGACGACGACACCGGCGATGACAGACAAGCGCTCGACCGAGCCCCGCGCAACCCGTCGATGGCGACGGCGACTCGGGAGACTGCTCGTTGCGGCCGCACTCATCGGCGTCCTCGTGTTCGATCGATCTCCGCTCGCCATCGTGGCCGTGTTGTTCGTCCTGGTCGTGCCCTTCGAGAAGCTGTTCCCGAGACATCCGGGTCAGCGGGTGCGACGTCCCGACGTCGGCACCGACATGGCATATGCGATCGGCCAGCCGGCGCTCGCGGTCGCCGGCATTGCCGTGGCGGTGATGGTGGGCATCGCCAGTCTGGCGTGGGTCCCGGGCCTGGCGATCCGACCTCTCGTGGCGATGATCCCGGGCGGCATCAAGCCCTTCGTCGGCATCGCGCTGTTCGACCTGGCCATCTACTGGGTGCACCGCTGGAGCCACGAGGTGCCGGTGCTGTGGCGCTTCCACTCGATCCACCACTCGACCGAGCACCTCGACTGGGTGAGCGGATTCCGCAGCCATCCCTTCGACGGTGCGATCGTGGCCCCACCGTTCGTCTTCCTGCTCGCGGCCGGATTCACGGCCGAGTTCTCCGGGCTGCTCGCGGTCATCCAGATCGTGACGGGGATCTTCCTCCACGCGAACGTCAGGTGGCGCCTGCGGCCACTGCACCGAGTGGTGATCACTCCCGAGTTCCACCACTGGCACCACGCCAACGAGACCTCGGCAATCAACACCAACTACTCGGTGTTCCTGCCCCTCTGGGATCTGTTGTTCGGGAGCTATCACATGCCGAGTGATCGACGTCCGCAGCGCTACGGCGTCGACGAGCCGATTCCCGACGGGATCGTCGCACAGCTCGCTCATCCGTTGCGTGGGATCGGCAACCCCTTCCGGGTCGTGCGCCATCCGGTGCGTTCGGCCCGCGGCGGCTGGCGATTCACGAGGCGTCTCGTTCGCGACATCGGTCGATCGACCTTCCGATCCCGCCAGGCCGTGGTCACGCGCTTTTGATGTCATAGGGTTGGCACCGCCACACCCGGTGTTCCCCGAAAGGACTCGTCATGACCGAGACCACCGTCGACCGAACCGCGGAATGGGACAGACTGCGCGCCGAACACCTCCGGCCTCGCGCCGATCGCCCGGCGTCGAGCGCACGAGGCGTGCACCACGTCGCGCTGCTCTCGAGCGACGTCGAGGCCACGATCCGCTTCTACCAGGACCTGCTCGAGTTTCCGCTGACCGAGGTCTTCGAGAACCGGGACTACCAGGGCTCGACCCATTTCTTCTTCGACATCGGCCACGGCAACGCTCTGGCGTTCTTCGACTTCCCCGGTCTCGATCTCGGGCCCTACGCCGAGGTGCTCGGCGGACTCCACCACGTCGCGATCTCCGTCGAACCCCAACGGTGGGAGCACCTCAGGTCCAAGCTCGACGCCGCCGGGGTCGCGAGCGCGACGATCTCGGGTTCGTCGGTGTACTTCAACGGGCCCGACGGCGAGCGCCTCGAGCTGATCAGCGACCCGCTCGAGGAGATGTACGGCAACGAGATCGGCTGAGCCCGGCAGGCAGCGCGGTCATCGGCTGCCGGCGTCGTCGGCGGTCAGCAACCGGCCTCCGGTGAGGTGCCAGGTCGTCTCGCAGCGGCCGCAGCGACCCTCGAGTCGTCCTGTCAGCCATCGGTTGCGCAGCGCGACGCGCTCGTCGCACCCGGGTGTGCCGCACCCCATGATGATCTGCACCGCCATTCGACATCCGTCCTTTGCCCGCGCCGGCAGAATATCCGACGTTCGGCCCGACCACAAAGGACGGGTTCCCCGGTCCTCGCGAGGTTCATGGTGGGGGCAGAACCACGTGTCAAGCCCCGATGCGGGCCAGCCAGATGGACGCGCTGTCGGCCAGCCGGTCGATCCGCTCTCCGAGGTAGTCGACCAACTCGTTCGATTCCTGGTCTCCCATCGCCCCCTTCTCGTAACGGATGCGCACGCCCTCGGTGATGCAGGCGAGCCGCCACGTCGAGAACGCGACGTAGTAGGGGAGCGCGGAGAGATCACGGCCGGATCGGGCCGCATAACGATCGATCACCTCATCGGTGGTGGGAAAGCCGGTGGCGACGGTCGGCACATCGCTCATCACGTGGCCCGCGTCGGGGTCGCCCCACCACATGACGAGCCCACCGAGGTCGGCGAGGACATCGCCGAGGGTGCACAGCTCCCAGTCGAGGACCGCGGCGACCGGCCCGCTCGGGTCCATCATGCAGTTGTCGAGCCGGTAGTCGCCGTGGACGATTCCGGCGCCCTGCTGGTCCGGCATGTCGCCCTCGAGCCGGGCGTGCAGCGCACGGAGCCCGGCCAGGGGTCGATCGCTGCCCTCGTCTATCTGGCGGAGCCAGCGTCGGAGCTGTCGAGCGACATAGTCCCCGCGTTTGCCGAGATCGCCCAGTCCGACTTCGGCCGGTTCGATCTCGTGGAGGGCGACCAGGGTGTCGACGAGGGACTCGCCCATCGCCCGGCGGGCGTCGAGCGGGATCGCATCGGTGGCGGGAAGGTCTCGCACGATGACGCCTGGCACGAAGTCCATCACGTAGAAAGGCGCCCCGTTCACGGCCTCGTCGTCACACAGGCCGACGAGCGTGGGAACCGGGACCGATGTGTGCTGGAGCGCGTCGATGATGCGGTGCTCGCGTCCCATGTCGTGCGCGCTCTGGAGCACGTGTCCCGTCGGAGGCCGGCGCAGCGCCCACCGATGACCGGCTGCATCGCGGACCTCGAAGGTGAGGTTCGAACGACCGCCCGCGATCAGCTCGAACTCGATCGGGTCGACCAGGTGGTCGACGTGTCGACGGAGCCACGCGACGACCCTCGGTCGATCGATGCCGGTGGTCTCGGTCACGGCGTCAGCCCAGCAGTCGGTTGCGGAGCTCGCGTTTGAGGAACTTGCCGTTGGCATTCCTGGGCAGTGCGTCGTCGAGGAACCAGATCTCGGCCGGCACCTTGAACTTCGCCAGCCGTTCCTTGATGTAGTCGGCATCGCCATGGGTGACGGACGCCTCCCAGATCGCTCGCATCGTCGGGGGAGCAGCGTTGTAGGTGCGGGTCGGGACGCCACGGATATCGGTCGTCGACCATGCGAACGCCGCCCCGGGCGCCGTGGGCTGTTCCCATGCCTGCTGCAGCGTGCTGTCCATCCACGTCCTCCGGCGTCCTCGACTCCGAGCAGGCTACCGGGACGACGAAATCGGCGATGTCGCCCGGTCGCGTCCCTCACGACGCGCTCATCCGTGACCCGGGTAGAACCACCCATGGTGGTTGACGAGAGAGTTTCGGTGCTGTGTCGATGCCGTGACGATGCCGTGACGATGCGACCAGAACCGCTTCCGGTGGTGTTTGGTAGGCGTGATGATCCGACCGTCGCGCCTCCACCGCGTCGCCGCCGCTGCGGTGTCGGCCGCGGCAATCGCCGTCACCGTCGGAGCTGTCGCCGTGCTCTCGGTCGCGGCGCTCGCCCCTGCTCGCGTCGAACGGGCGACGAGCGGCGTCGAGCCGGGACTGTTCTTCGATCGCGACGGAATCGATCCGGCGACGGTCCCCGATCAGCTCCTCCTGGTCGCCCACAACGCCGGCTCCAGCAGGCGGGCGACGACCGCGGCGCTGGCGCTCGGGGCCCGCGCCATCGAGATAGACGTGATCTCGATCGACGGGACGCTCTATGCCGCGCACGATCGTCCGCCCGATTTCGTCGGTTCGGTGTTCCTGCGCCGGCCCACGCTCGACGCCGCGTGGGAGTTCTCGGCGTCGGCGTCGAGCGTGTTCCTCGATCTCAAGACGAACAACCTGGGCGTCGTCGACGACCTGCTCGCCTTTCTCGACGAGCACGACTCGGCCGGTCGGGCCATCGTGGTCAGCCCGTCGGTCGCGGTGCTCGGCCGCGTCGCCGATCGAGGGACGACGGTCGGCCGGGTCCTGAGCATCGGCAGTCGATCGGGCCTCGATCGGGCGCTCGACGCCGACCTCGTGGGAGTCGTCACCGGTGTCTCGGTGCGCGAGTCGCTGCTCGATCGCGATGTCGTCGCCGCGTTCGAACGCGACGACCTCGACGTCATCGCATGGACCGTGAACGGTGCGGCTCGACTCGCGGAGCTGCACGAGCTCGGCGTCGACGGGGCCGCCACGGACAACCTCGCCTTCATCGAACAACAACACGAGACGCCCGACCTGGTGGCATTGCCGCCGGTCGAGGAGGGCCCATGATCACGCACCACCACGACCGGGTCCGCCACGGCTGGTCTCGGGCGAGACGTCACGTTGTGCTGGCAGCACTCGTCGTGCTCGCGACCCTGATCGTCGTGGACAACTTCGTCGTCGTGGAGGTTCGCCTCCTCGGAGGCCGGGCCGCGATGCGACTGGGATGGTTGATCCTCGGGGCCGGGCTCGCCGGATTCGGTGCCGGCCGATGGTCGGCCAACCGGGGCGTGGCCTGACTCACCGCTGGGCGAGCCACCACTCCTGAACGTCGGGGGCATACAGATTCGCGTACCGCCGGACGAGCTCGTCGGCCCCGTCGGGACTTGGCCGGTCTTCGGTGGGCACCAGCGGCGATGCGCCGACGATCGGATCGACCCACTCCAACGTCAGCGTCTCGACGGCGTCGCGGATGGCCTGAGCCTCGTTCTCGTGATGCGGGCTCGTCTGGTGGGCGAGGAAACCGTTGAAGTCGTCGAAGGCGAGCAGCGTGTAGTACGTGCGGGGCTCGGCACCGCGCCAGTACTCGTAACGACGCACGGCCGTCTCGTCGTCGTGGGTTCGGCGGAACAGGCGCGCCGCGATCGACTCGAACACGGACTCGCAGCCGGGCTTCACGGTGATGTGGGCGAGGATCGTCGCCATGACGGGAAGCTAACCCGTCTTGTACGGTCAGCGCGGTGGAACCGATGCAACTGACCATCATCGACGACGAGGCCCGAGTCATCGACGCGCACGTCGACGGCGACCGGGTCCTGCTCGACCCGGCCGACTTCGCCGTCGCCGCCGGGTGGGAGGTCAAGCCCGAAGGGTTCTGTCAGGGCGAGGTCTGTGTGCCGATGCTCGCACCGACCGACGTATTGATCGACGGGCGCGTCGACCTGTTCGCCACCATGTCGGCACTCGACCGGCCCGTTCTCGCCGCGCTCGACGATGCAGTCATCGCGCTCGGTCAGCGGGCCGAGAACCGCGACCATGCACTGCGCGATCTCAGGGCGGCACCGTTCGAGTTGCCCGACCTCGACGGGAACCCGCACCGCTTCGACGACTGGCTCGGCAAGAGGAAGGTCCTCGTCGCCTTCTCGACCTGGTGAGGATGCCGCTACGACCTGCCCGGGTGGCAGGAACTACACGATGAGCTCGCCGACGCGAACTTCATGGTCGTCGCCGTCGCGTTCGACGACGATGCCGAGGCCGTGCGTGAGTTCGCCGACGGCATCACCTACCCGGTCCTGATCGACCGACAGCACTTGCTCAGCGAGCTGTATGCGATCAGCAACGTGCCGACGGTGATGTGGATCGATGCCGAGGACAACATCGTCCGGCCCAACTCCGTGGCGTTCGGCGTCGACATGTTCACCGAGTTCCACGGCATCGACCCCGAGGACCACAAGAACGAGATCCGCGACTGGGTTCGCAACGATGTGGTCGGCATCGATGCCGAGACGGCTCGAACAGCCGTCGACGACCTCTCGGCCGACGAGATCGACGCGCGACTCGAGTTCCGCATCGCGGTCGAGTTGCGTCGCTCCGGCCGTCCCGACGCGGCCGACGTGCACTTCGCGGCGGCAGCCGAGCTGGCGCCGGTCGACTTCACCATCCGCCGAGCCATGATGCCGCTCCAGGGGGATGATCCGTTCGGAGAGGCGTTCTTCGAGCTGTACGGCGAATGGGAGGCGGCGGGCGCGCCGTATCACGGGATCCCGGCCAAGCGATGAGCGGCCCACACCAGCTGACACCCGACCGCAGCTCGGTCGAGCAGGTGGCGGTGACGCCCGCGAGCGCGGGGTGGGAGTACCTCAGCTTCTCGGTCGTCGGTCTCGCGACGGGCGAATCGTACGCACTGGCCCGACCAGGTGAGGAGGCGGCGGTCGTGCCGCTGTCGGGCTCGGTCACCGCGACCGTCGACGGCGTCGACCATCGACTCGGTCGTACCAGCGTTTTCGAGCAGATGCCCGACGTGTTGTACGTTCCGCCGGGCCCACGGGTCGAGCTGGTGGCGCACGAAGCGTCCGAGCTCGCGATCGGCAGCGCCCCGGCCGACGGTAGATACCCCGTGCGTCTGTTCACACCCGCCGAGATGCGTTCCGAGGTTCGCGGTGGCGGCGCGGCCCGCCGCCAGGTGAACCACATCCTCGCTCCGCCGTTACCGGCCGAGCGACTGATCCTGTACGAGGTGTACGTGCCGCGCGGCTCGTGGTCGGGATGGCCTCCACACTGCCACGACGGCTACGACGGCTCCCCGTACCTCGAGGAGACGTACTACTTCCGAACCGACCCCGCCGACGGGTTCGCGATGCATCGCAACTGGCGCGTCGACGAGCCCTTCGATGAGTCCTTCACGGCTGCCGACGGGGACGTCGTGTTGGTCACCAAGGGGTACCACTCGAGCAATGCCGCGCCCGGCTCCCACCTGTTCTTCCTGAACTACCTGGCGGGCGAGCTGGTCGACGGTGAGCGGGTCACGCCGCCGTGTTTTCACCAGTCCTACACGTGGATCGAGGCCGACTGGGACGCAGGGGCCTGGGAGCTGCCGGTCGTTGAGCCGTGACGGGCCCGCTCGGCCCGGGAAAGGTCCGAGGCCTCCAGCAGCTCTCGCGCGACGGCGTATTCTCGATCCTCGCGCTCGATCACCGTGACTCGCTCCGGGTCGAGCTCGACGCGGCCGATCCCGACGGGGTGGCAGCAGCCGATCTCACCCGGTTCAAGCTCGATGTGCTCGCAGCCGTCGGCGATCGTCCGTCGGGCGTCATGCTCGACCCCGAATACGGCGTCGTGCCCGCAATCGCCTCGGGTTCGCTGGATCCGTCCGTCGGATTCCTGTGTGCGTTGGAGGCCCAGGGGTATCTGGGTCGGCCCGGCGTGACCGGCAACGAGCTGCTCGACGGCTGGTCGGTGGCCAAGACCGGACGTTGCGGCGCCAGCGCCGCGAAGCTGCTCGTCCTGTACCGACCCGACGGCGGCGCGGTGACGGCTGCTCAGGAGGAACTGATCCGACGAGTGGTGGACCAGTGTCACGATCACGATCTGGCGCTGTTCGTCGAGCCGGTGCCCTACGACATCGCCGATGCCGCCGACCGACGGCGCGTGTGTCTCGGCTCGGCCGAGCGAGTGGCGGCACTCGGCGCCGACGTCGTCAAGATGCCGTTCCCGGCTGCAACCGACGACCGGGCCGGCTGGGATGCGGCGTGCGCAGACGTGACCGCCGCGATCTCGGTGCCGTGGGCGGTGCTGTCGTGGGGTGTGTCCTACGAGGTCTTCCGAGACCAGGTCGCCGCGGCCTGCGGTGCCGGCGCGAGCGGATTCATGGCCGGACGGGCCATCTGGGGCGGCGTCGTCGACAGCGACGAGCGAGCGGCAGTCGTCGAACGGGAGGTGATCCCGCGCCTCGACGAGCTCACGGTCATCGCACGAAGCCAGGCGACCCCGTGGACGGCTCGAACCGACATCGTCGACCCCTCGATCTGGGATCTCAGCGCCTATTGATCGTCACCGACCTCGACCAGCCGCACGAGCGGGATCTCCCGCTCGGTGCCGGACTGGTAGTCGAGATACCAGGGATAGCGGTCGGTCAGCCGCTCCCACACGCCGGCGCGGTCGTCTCCGATGACGGTCTCGGCCCGGGCCGGGAAGGATCGGGCGCGCTCTCGGACTGTGACAGCGGGGTCGGCGAGCATGTTCACGTACCACGCCGGGTGCGTCGGCGCTCCGGCGAAGCTGGCCACGACGATGCGGTCGCCGTCGTCGGAGAAGTACGGGAGACAGACGGTGTGCTCGTGGCCGGATCGGCGGCCCGTGGTGGTGACGAGGACGCCACGCATCCCGGCGAGCTTGCCGCCGATTCTGCCGTCGGTGCGTCGGTAGAGCCGCACGTGCGCTCTCGAGATCCACGGGATCATCCACCGCGGCGGGGTCTTGAACGATCTGGCCGGGGAGTTGTCGGCCATCACGCGTTGCGGGCCGTCAAGCCGCCGTCGACGACCACGACCGACCCGGTGATGAACGATGCCGCCGGAAGACAGAGACTGAGCGTCATGTGGGCCACCTCTTCGGGCTCGCCATAGCGTCGCAGGGCCGTTCGACGCGTGGCGAACACGTGCTTGTCGGCGTCGGGGATCTCGGCGGTCATGCCGGTGTTGATCGGGCCGGGGCACACGACGTTCACGGTGATCGCGTCGCGTCCGAGCTCGACTGCGAGCGACTTCGTCAGTCCGATGACGCCGTGTTTGGCCGCGGTGTAGCCCGAGATGCCAGGAGTGGCGCCCAACCCCTCGGTCGACGAGATGTTGACGATCCGTGGCGCTTTGCTGCGGCGGAGGTGGTGCAGGGCGGCGCGTACGATCCGGGCCTGGGCCGTGAGCAACACGTCGATGCTGGTGGCCCAGTTGTCCTCGAACTCGGGGACCTGGATCGACGACACGAGCGACACGCCTGCGTTGTTGACCACGATGTCCAGCCCGTCCATGCGTTCGGCGACATCGTCGACCACCTGCTTGATAGCGTCGCCGTCACGCACGTCGAGAATCCAGCCGATCGCGGTGCCTCCGGCGGCCGTGATCTCGTCGACGACCTCCGCGAGACTGTCACCGTCGACATCGGTGACCGCGACCTTGGCTCCTTCCTCGGCGAACAGTAGGGCCGTGGCCCGACCCATGCCGCTGGCGGCGCCGGTGACGAGTGCCGTGCTTCCTGCGATCGAACGAGGAGAACCGGTCGAGGGCCGAGCCATGGTCATCCCGCGACCGGCGGCTACAGGATCTGGGAGAGGAAGAGCTTCGTGCGCTCTTCGGTCGGGCTCTCGAAGAAGTGTTGCGGGGTGCCGACCTCGACGATCTCACCATCGGCCATGAACACGACCCGATCGGCGACCTCTCGGGCGAAGCCCATCTCGTGGGTCACGACGATCATCGTCATGCCCCCGTGGGCGAGGTCCTTCATGGTGTCGAGGACCTCCTTGATCATCTCGGGGTCGAGGGCCGATGTCGGCTCGTCGAACAGCATGACCTTCGGGCTCATGGCGAGGGATCGGGCGATGGCGACACGTTGTTGCTGGCCACCCGACAACTGGCCGGGGAACTTGCGGGCCTGGTCGGGGATCTTCACGTGTTCGAGGAGCTGCATCCCCATCTCCTCGGCTTCGCCCTTCGGCAGCCTGCGGACCTGACGTGGGGCCAGCGTGACGTTGTCGAGCACCGTGAGATGAGGGAACAGGTTGAACGACTGGAAGACCATGCCGGTCTCCCGGCGGATCTCCTGGATGTTGCGGATGTCGTCGGACAGCTCGACGCCGTCGACGACGATGCGGCCCGCGTCGTGTTCCTCGAGGCGGTTGATGCACCGGATCAGGGTCGACTTGCCCGACCCGGAGGGGCCGATGACCACGACCACCTCTTGTTTGCCGACGAGCATGTCGATGCCGCTGAGGGCCTGGAAGTCACCGAAGAACTTGTCGACCCCGGCCAACTCGATCATCACCTCGCGGCGGCCGATGTCGGTCGCATCGCTCTGGACCATGGTGGTGTCGCTCATCGTTCGCCAACTCCCAATCTGCGCTCGAGCCGCTGGCTCTCTCTTGACATGGTAAAGGCCACGGCCCAGAAGCCGAAAGCCACGAATACGAGGGTCTCGCCGATTCCGAAGCCACGGAAATCGGCCTGGGCGTGCACGAGCTCGCGGACGCCCAGCAGTTCGTTGATCGCGATGATGCTCAGCAGGGTCGTGTCCTTGAACAGCGAGATGAACTGGCCGACCATCGCCGGGATCACGGCCCGCAGTGCCTGGGGCATCACGATGAGCCGCATGATCTTCGGTTGCGAGAGCCCCATGGCTTGTCCGGCTTCGATCTGCCCCGGCGGGACCGCTTGGAGCCCACCCCGGATGATCTCGGCCACATAGGCGGCGCTGAAGAGCGTGATCGCCGCGATGGCACGCGTGATGAGCGACAGCTGAGTGTCGGAGCCGAGGAAGAACCCGAGGAAGAACTGCGCCGACAACAAGAATGTGATGAGTGGCGCACCCCGGAAGAACTCGATGTACGCGACCGACATCACCCGGACGGCGGGAAGACTCGATCGACGACCGAGGGCCAACAACATCCCCAGTGGGAATGCCAGGACGATGGCGGCGACGGTGGCCACGAGGCTGATGTGGAACCCGCCCCAGTCGGTCCAGTCGATGCCGTCGAGACCGATCGCCGAGTAGACGAGGAAGACCACGAGGCCCAACACCATCGTGGCGCCGGTTCGACCCGCGTCGATGCGGTCGCCCGAGATCATCTGGAACAGGCCGTAGAGGCCGAACAGGGTGAAGACGAAGCTGAAGATCCCGAGGCCGCCGACGGCGAACGAGTACAGGCCGACCGCGGCGCCGACGGCTGCGAGCACCCAGCTCAACGACGCACTGGTGTCGGTCAACAGGCGCCCGACCTCTGAGCGCACCAAGGGTGCGAGGGCGACCGTCATGAAGAACCATGCCCAGCCGCTGAAGCCCGACAGGAGCTGGAAGGAGATGACCGCCGGAACCGCCGCGATCGTCCAACGGAGGATGCTGAGCCGGGTGGGCAGGAACCCGGTGATCAGGTAGCCGATGACTGCCAGGGCGAGACAGCAGATGGCGACGATCCAGGGGCCGGCCGAACGCACGAAAGCCGAGAGCATGACGGCGACGAACAATCCGACGGCCCAGTAGCTCGCAAAGTAGGTGCGCCAGCTCTCGACCACCCTCGGTTCGCCGGTGTCGTGGGCGCGGTCGATGGAGGCGCCCCGCAGGGCTCCGATCGCCGCGCCGATGGCGCCTGCGATCAACAGCACCTGGCCCACGATGCGCCAGCGTTCGTCGCGAGGGAACTGTCCGATCATGAACAGCTCGAGGTTCTCGCGCACGGGTTCCCATCGGCCGGTGAAGAAGACGAACCGCACGGTACGGAACAGGAGGTACGCGCTCACCGCACCCAACACGATGGTGAGCACCGCGTTGAACCAGTTGTTGAAGAGGTTCTTCTTCAGCCACTGTCGGGGCGGGAGCTTCTTGGCCTCAGGGGCCCTCGCGAGCGCTTCCTTGATCTCGCGCTGCCCCTCGGTGGGGGCTGCCGGGAAGCTCCACTGATCGCTCATGACATCACCGCCCCACCAGCTGGAACTTCTTGTTCACGCGATTCAGGATCGTCGAGATGACGATCGAGAACACGAGGTAGATACCGACCAGAACAACGAGTGAGGGCACCGCGGGTCGGCCGTTGCCGATCGACGACTTCGTGAGCGCCGTGATCTCGGCGTACGCAACGGCGATGCCGAGTGAGGTGTTCTTGGTGAGGTTGAGGAACTGGTTGATCGTGGGTGGGATGGCGGTGCGCATGGCCTGGGGAAGGATCACGAAGCGATAACGCTGGAAGTTCGAGAGAGCGAGCGCGTTGGCGGCCTCGTTCTGGCCCAAGTGGACGGCGAGGATCGACCCGCGGATGATCTCGGCGATGTGGCTCGCGGTGTAGAGACCGAGCGCGAGGGTGACCGATATCCACCCGAAGTTCGCCACGAAGCCGCCGTCGATCCTGCGACCGCTCTCGGCCACCGCCGGGAACGACCAGACGTAGGGCGCCTGGAGCGCGATGAACGCGATGACCGTGATGCCCGTGAACACGCCGAACGACCACAGCACTCGATGGTGCGGGTCACCGGTCGCGATGTTGATCCGGGTCCGCCACCTCCACACCCCGACGGCAAGGGCGAGTGCAGCGAGGGCGATGAGCCAGAAGAGCAGGATCGGGCCGTCGCTGGAGAACGACGGGATGCCGACCACCGTGTTGGACACGATGAGCAGGGCCGAATCGCTCCCGGGCACCTGGACGATGTTCGGCGAGCTCGTGCCGCTCAGGATCGGGAACGGCCCGTTCGTGAACACCGCGGCGCCGAAGAAGATGATGATGATGAGCGGCGGGATGTTGCGGAAGACCTCGACGTAGATGGTGGCCAGCTTGGCCACCAGCCAGTTGGTGGACAGGCGGGCGATACCGATGATCGTGCCGAGGACCACGGCGATGAGGATGCCCACCGACGCGGCGATCAATGTGTTCTTGACGCCGACCCAGACCATGTTGCGGACCGGGCTGCGAGGGTCGAAGCCGGGATCGAACGGAACCTGGAAGTTCGTCGGCTGGCTCAAGAAATCGAAGCTGACCCCGATGCCCTGCTCGTCGAGATTCGTGAGCAGGTTGTTGATGAGCCAGTAGCCGATCGCGCTGACCGCCGCGACCGCGACGATCTGCCCGATCTGCTTGAGTGCCCTGACGTCGCGCAGAACCCCGGGAGCGGGGATGGCATCGCGGCTGACGACGGCCGTGGCAGCTGCCATGTCGCCGAGCGAGTGTCGCTCCCGATTCGTGAAGACCACGAACCAGCTGATCGGAATGATCGAGACGACCTCGCGGATCAACGCGGTCGGCAACGACGGGAGCGCCTCGTTCCTGTCGATGGCGAGGCCGAGCTCGCCCTTGGCGAGCGACGCGCCGCGGCGAGAGACGAGATAGGCGTTGTTGTAGAAGTGGAACGCGATCACTGCGGCGATGGTGAGGGGCAACCGAGCGTCGGCGCCGAAGGTCTCGATGGCCGAGACGCCGGTCAACAGTCCGACTACCTGTACCAGGCCCATCGTGAAGATCGTGGCTGCCGCGGCAACGACGTCGAGCGCGACGTCGGTGATGCGGGCCAGGAGCCGATACGACAGCGTCCGCGGTGTGGGCTCGGCCGGCGGAGCCTCTGGCGATTGGGTCGACTCGGTGATTGTCACGGCAGCCTTTGGTGACGGGTGAGGCGGGAACGGGAGCGGCCAGAAGCTAGCCGACCGGGCCGAATGTGACCAACGGCACGTTCCCCGAACGAGCGACGGGGCGGTCTCGGTGCATCCGAGACCGCCCCATCAGCTCAACTGATCGTGCGGTTCCTAGCGATACGGCGGGACGTACATGAGGCCGCCATTCGTCCACAGGTCGTTCGGCGAGCCGGCGAGCGACAGACCGATCGGGACGATGTTGGCGTTGTAGATCTCCTCGTAGTTCCCGACCGACGACACGATGGTCACCGCGAAATCGGGCGGAAGGCCGAGACCCGGATCGAATCCATCGGTACCGATGAAGTTCAAGATGTTCGGGTCATCACCGTCGTAGCTGCCGATGGTTCCCGAGTCGAGCCCGAACTCCCAGGCCTGCACCGGCGCCATGACCGACCACTCGACGGCCTGTGCCCACTCCGTGTCGCCATCGGCGACGACGGGACCGAGCGGCTCCTTCGAGATGATCTCGGCCATGATGAACTGGTCTTCGCCGCCCTCTCCCTCGATGGTGGCCTTGAAGGCCGCCAGCTGCGAGGCGTCAGAGGTCCAGCCTTCGCACTGGCCCTCTTCATAGGCCGGGCGGAGCTGGGTGTTGTCCTCGAACACGACCGGGTTGAACGGGATGCCGCGCGCATTGAACACCGCGGTGAGGTTCAGCTCGGTCGTGGTACCCGACAGCACGCAGATGTTCGCATCGGCGAGGTCCTCGAGGGTCGTGAAGCCTGTCGCCGCCGGGACCATCACGCCCTGGCCGTCGAAGAAGGTCGTGAACAAGAAGTTCGCGCCTTCCTGGCCGTCGCGGGTCGCAGTCCAGGTGGTGTTGCGGATCAGCACGTCGATCTCGCCCGACTGGAGGGCCGTGAAGCGGGCCTCTGCGGTGAGCGGCACGAACTCGACAGCATCGGCATCGCCGAGGACGCCTGCTGCCACCACTCGACAGAAGTCGATGTCGAAGCCGGAGAAGTCACCGGCGTCGTCGACGAAGCCGAAGCCCGGAAGCGTGTCGTTGCCACCACAGATGAGGCTGCCGCGATCGCGGACGGCCTGGAGTCGGCCTCCGTCCTGGGTCAGCTCGACGGTCTCGTCGCCTTCGTCGGCTTCGTCGCCTGCGTCGGCTTCGTCGGCTTCGTCGGCTTCGTCGGCTTCGTCGGCTTCGTCGGCTGCATCGGCTTCGTCGGCTGCATCGGCTTCGTCGGCTTCTGCGGTGTCGTCACTGGCTGCTGGTTCATCGCCGTCGTCATCGCTACCGCAGGCTGCAGCGAGCAGACCGAACGTGGCGATGACGGCGAACAAGGTCAGCCATCTACGAGTCAACATGTACCCCTCCATGGGTTGGCTATCGCGAACACGGCGGGTGGTTCTCGACGCGTTCGTCTCTAGTGGCGACAGACCATAGCGCCACGACGGGGGGGAACGGAAGACCATGATGAGATGTCACGCGGCAGCAACATGGCGGCAATGCATGTGACGCTTGACACAGACCACGTGCGGGCGGATAGTTGCGGTAGTCACGCTGACTGGTCCACCGGACACAGCAGGTGACAGAGAGGCAAGGAGGTTGGATCGAGATGTTCCCACCGATTGTCGATGGCGAACGGGATCCTCCGAAACGGTGACTTTCTGAGCCGTCACGGACGTCGAGACTCTCCCGCAGCTTTCTCTCACCCGCAGGGCCCGAGAGGCCACTCGAGGAAGAACCAGGTGGAACGTCCCGAGGATCGTGACAATGCTCATCTCACCGCGAGCGGGCACCCCGAGCGGGGTGCCCGCTGCGCGTCCGGGTGCGGGTCGGCGCGAGATCTGCGCTGGATGCGCAGCGAAGTATCGTGCGCCGATGGTCTTCACGTTGCGTCGCCCGGCCGCGCGGGTCGTGCTCTTCGATCGCGACGGCCGCATCTTCTTGATGCGCGCCTCCGATCCGATCGACGGCTCGAAGCCACCCTGGTGGGAGATTCCGGGCGGCGGGATGAACTGGGGCGAGAGCTCCTCCGACGCCGCGAGGCGCGAACTGTACGAGGAGGCCGGGTTCGCCGAGGTCGAGATGGGACCCTGCATCTGGGTGCAACACGTCGAGTTCGACTTCGCCGGCTATCACTTCGATTCCGACGAGCGCATCCACGTCGCGTGGTGCGACGGTGGCGAATGGCGCCCGATGCATCTCGAGGCGCTCGAAGCCGCGGCATTCGAGGGTGCCGACTGGTGGACGATCGACGAGGTCCTCGCCACCGACGAGCCGCTGTTGCCGACCCGGCTCCGTGAGTTCCTGCCCGCGATCGTCGCCGGCGACATTCCGGACGAACCGATCGACATCTCGCCGTCGGTCCGGAACTAGCCGCCTCAGACGGGGCCGGCGCCCCGTAGCCCGGCCCACGCGAGCTCGGCGACCAGCGATGCCAGCCGCTCGGCGCTGATCTCGTCGTGATGGCGGGCCCAGTGGCGTCCGGCGCCTTCGGCCAGGCCGACGATGGCGTTGGCGAGCACCTCACGGGCGGGGCGGTCGAGCCCCTCGACCTCGATGAGGTCGGTGACCATGTCGGCGATCGACTGCACGGCCCGATCGGCCTCGGCGCTGATCGACTCGTCGGTGCGTCGGGCCTCGCCGAACAGCACCCGAGCCGCCTCGCGGCGATCGCGCAGGAACTCGAAGTACGCCTGGAAACCCTTCTCGACCCGCTCTCGTGGCCCCTCGGCGGGAGCGACGGATGCCTCGATCGATGTCCGCAACACGTCGCCGACGTGGGCGAGGACGGCCTCGAAGAGCGCCTCCTTGGACGCGAAGTGCTGGTAGAGAACCGGCTTGGTGACGCCGGCGGCGTCGGCCACGTCGTTCATCGACGTGGCATGGAAACCTTCCTTGCCGAACGTGATCGTTGCGGTCTCGAGCAGTTGGCGGCGTCGGGTTGCGGCGGGAAGTCGGACAGTCACAGGGCCCTCTGGTCTGGAAGCCAGCAATGGTATTCGGCGATGGCACCGATGCGCGATGTTCCGGGGTCCGACGGGTCAGTGGAAGCTGCCGCCGCGCTCCTCGCGATTCGCGGCCTTCACGCCGTAGGCGAACACGATCGCCGGCGCAAGGATGATCGACCCCACGACCATCGCGGCCACGATGGGCGTCACGATCACGGGGCGGAACCCCACGACGAAGCCGACGACGAACAAGACGATCGCCACGGCGAACAGCGAGTAGCCGATGCGTTTCCCGAGCGCGCTGATGCGGTCGACACGTTCGCGCCTCGCGAGGATCGGGTCGGTCACGGGCCCCAGCCTCGCGCACGGCGGGCGCGGCTGCCGTCAGACGGTCGGCGGGATCTACACTCGCCCGACGATTCGACGATGGGGGAGCGATGGCCGAGATCCGCGCCGACATGGCGGCGACGATCTGGAGAATCCGGGTCGAGGCCGGCGCGACCATTGCCGTGGGCGACGAGGTCGCGATCCTCGAGTCGATGAAGATGGAGATCCCGGTGGAGTCCGCAGTCGCCGGCACGATCCGGTCGGTCGAGGTCGTCGAGTCCCAGCAGGTCCAACCCGGCGACGTCCTCCTCGTCGTCGAGTAGCGACGGTGCGCCCGGTCGACGCGAGCCGGGTCGTTTCGCTGGGTACCCGGTCCGCGGCTCGACGAACGCTACGATCCGGGCGTCGCAGCCCGCGATCCGACGGCGGATCCGGCCGCCCCCGGCGCACCGTCTCGACGTCACCTCGAAACGCCTCTCACCATGCCCGACCGCCAACGACAACTCCTCGTGGTCGCCAACCGTCTGCCGATCCGCGCCGTCACCGAGCACGGGGAGACCCGGTACGAGACGAGCCCGGGTGGTCTGGTCTCGGCCCTCGGGCCGGTCATGAGCGCTCGACCGGGATCGACATGGGTCGGTTGGGCGGGCGCCCCTGGCGACGCTCCGGCTCCGTTCGAGCTGGACGGCGTGCACCTCGTGCCGGTTGCGCTCGACCCGAGCGATGTCGAGGACTACTACGAAGGGTTCTCGAACTCCACCCTCTGGCCGCTGTATCACGATGCGATCTCTCCGGCTGACTATCACCGGCACTGGTGGGATCGCTATGTCGTCGTCAACCAGCGCTTCGCCCACGCCGTGGTCGACCGGGCCGAGATCGACGCCACGGTCTGGGTGCACGACTATCAGCTCCAACTGGTCCCCGGCATGTTGCGCGAGATGAGGCCCGATCTTCGCATCGGCTTCTTCTTGCACATTCCCTTCCCGGCCCGGGAGATCTTCATGCGGCTCCCCTGGCGCCGGCAGGTCGCCAAGGGGCTGCTCGGCGCCGACCTCGTCGGCTTCCAGACCCGCACGACGCTCCACAACTTCCGCCACAGCGTCCCTCGGGTGTGCGACGCGACCACGCACGGGTCCGTCATCACCTACGGGTCCCGGGACGTGGCGACCGTCCGCCATCCCATCGGTATCGACTTCGACCGGTTCAGCGATGGGGCCAGCGCCCCAGCCGCCGCCGAGCGGGCCGAGACGCTGTTGGAGAACCTCGGGTCGCCGACGACCGTGCTGCTCGGCGTCGATCGGCTCGACTACACCAAGGGCATCGATCGTCGGCTACGCGCCTATCACGAGCTCCTGCAGGAACGCCGGCTCGACCCCGAGACCACGACCTTGGTGCAGATCGCCGAACCGAGCCGGTCGAACGTCAACCGCTACAACGAGATCCGGGTCACGGTCGAACAGCTCGTCGGTGAGATAAACGGGGACTTCGGCACCATGGACAAACCGGCGGTGGTCTACCTCCACCAGAGCCAGCCGTTCGACGAGCTCATCGCGCTCTACCGGCTCGCCGATGTCATGGTCGTGACACCATTTCGCGACGGGATGAACCTGGTCGCCAAGGAGTACGTCGCGGCACGCGTCGACAACCGTGGGGTCCTGGTGCTCAGCGAGTTCGCGGGCGCCGCTCACCAACTGCGGCAGGCGGTGCTCGTGAACCCGTACGACATCGACGGCGTCAAGGGTGCGATCGAAGCAGCTGCGACCATGCCACCGGCCGAGCAGTCGTCGCGGATGCGTCCGATGCGACGACTCGTTCGTCGCACGTCGGCCCAGCAATGGGCCACGAGCTTCCTGGCGGAGCTCGAGCGCACATGATCGACAGCCTCCGGGCCTTCGCCCGGACGCCGGTCATCCTGGTGGCGTGCGACTACGACGGGACACTGGCGCCCATTGTCGACAACCCCGACGAGGCGCGACCGCTCCGCGAGTCGATCGCCGCGCTCCGCACGCTGGCCGCCATGCCCGACACCCACGTCGCGGTGATCTCGGGCCGGTCCCTCCGCGATCTCGCGGCGCTCAGCCGGCTGCCGGAGGAGATCCACCTCATCGGCAGCCACGGCTCCGAGTTCGATGCCGGCTTCGTGCACGCGCTGAATCACGCGCAGCTCGAGCGGCGCGACGAGATCGCCACGGCGCTCGGCGAGATCGCGCAAGGCCATCCCGGGTTCATCGTCGAGCGCAAGCCGGCCAGCGTGGCGTTGCATTACCGACAGGTGCCGGTCGCCCTGCACGAACAAGCAGTGGACGATGCCGTGGCCGGCGCCGGCTCACTCGAGGGCGTCGTGGTCAAGCCGGGCAAGATGGTGATCGAGCTCGCGGTCGTCGAGACCGACAAGGGCACGGCGCTCACCGATCTGCGCCACCTCATCGGCGTCGAGGCAGTCCTCTTCGCAGGCGACGACATCACCGACGAGGACGCGTTCGAGCGGCTCACCGGGCCCGACCTCGGGGTCAAGATCGGTCCGGGTGAGTCCGCCGCGATCGCACGGGTCTCGGACCCCGACGCCTTCTCGCACCTGCTCGCACGCCTCTGTGAGCTACGCCGGGCGTGGCTCGAGGGCGACACGGCGCCGGCCATCGAGCGGCACTCGCTGCTGTCCGATCAACGCACGCTCGCATTGGTGACGCCGGACGCGCGCATCACCTGGTTGTGCCATCCGAGAGCCGATTCGCCCGCGGTGTTTGCAGAGCTCCTCGGTGGTCCCCGGGCCGGGTACTTCTCCGTTCGGCCCGACAGCGCCGCGCGGCCGATCTCCCAGCGGTATCTGCCCGACACCATGGTGCTCGAGACTCGCTGGTCGGATCTCATCGTGACCGACTACCTCGACTGCGCGGCGGCACGGACCCGGGAGCCGGCGGGTAGGACCGACCTCCTCCGGGTGCTCGAGGGTCGGGGGCCGGTGATCATCGAGTACGCGCCCCGTCCCGACTACGGCCGAGCCTTCACCCGTCTCACGCTGTCCGGTGACAGCGTCATCGTGCGGGGCGCCCAGCACGTGATCGAGCTGCGTGCGCAAGGCGTCAGCTGGGAGATCATCGACGCGGGCCCCCACGAATCGGCGGTCGGCCACGTCGAGCTCGACGGACAGTCGCTCGCGCTCGAGCTGATCTTCGATGCCCATGTCGACCGACCGACCGAGCTCGACGAGGCCGACCGCCGCCGGGGCACGGTCGAGCACTGGTCTCGGTGGGCAGAGCGGCTCGTGCTCCCGACGGTGGCCACGAACGAGGTCAGGCGCAGCGCGCTCGTCCTCAAGGCGCTGTGTTATGAGCCCACCGGCGCGATCTATGCAGCCGCGACGACGTCGTTGCCCGAGGAGCTGGGCGGCGTCCGCAACTGGGACTACCGATACTGCTGGCCCCGCGATGCGTCGTTGAGCGCGGCCGCTCTCGTCGAGCTCGGTGCCGTCGACGAGGCCAAGGCGTTGCTCGCATGGCTGCTCGATCGGGTCGACCACCTGCCGGGGCCCGATCAGCTCCGTCCGCTTTACGCCGTCGAGGGCGACGAGTTCCTGCCGGAGGCAGTGCTTCCCACCCTCAACGGCTACCGAGGGTCACGACCGGTGCGGATCGGCAATGCGGCCGACAGCCAGGTGCAGCTCGACGTCTTCGGGCCGGTCGTCGACCTGATCTGGCGGCTCGTGGCGCGGGGCGAGCCGCTCGAGGATGCTCACTGGCAGCTCGTCATCGACATGGTTGCCGCCGTCCGCGCTCGCTGGTTCGAACCCGACAACGGCATCTGGGAGGAGCGCCGCGCGCAGCGCCATCACGTGCACTCGAAGGTGATGTGTTGGCAGGCCGTCGACCGCGCCGTGAGGGTCGGCCACGCCTCCGGTCGTGCCGTACCGGCGAGCTGGCGTCCACTTCGCCATCTGATCGCCGCCGATGTCATCGAGAACGGCTGGAACGACCGCGTGCGCGCCTACACGATCGCCTACGGCGACGACTATCTCGACGCCAGCGTGTTGCACATCGGCCTGTCGGGGCTGTTGCCGCCCACCGACTCCCGATTCGTCGCGACCGTCCGGGGCATCGAACGCAAGCTGCGAAATGGCCCGATCGTCTACCGGTACCGGTTCGACGACGGTCTCCCCGGAGACGAGGGCGGCTTCCTGATCTGTTCGGCGTGGCTCATCGAGGCGTACGTCTTGATGGGCCAGCTCGCCGATGCCCGCCAGCTCTTCAAGGGGATGGTCGACCGCATCGGTCCGACCGGATTGCTGAGCGAGCAGTACGAGCCACGCAATGAGACCATGCTCGGCAACCACCCGCAGGCTTACTCCCACCTCGGACTCATACTCGCGGCCCTGGCGGTGGAACGTGGCATGGCCTCGACGGGCGGCTGAGCACGTCCTCGTCGCCGCAGTCGACCGGCGCCGGTGATGCTCTCGGACCGGCGTTGTAGGGTCGGCCGATGACCGCACACGAGACGCCACCGGTCACCGACTGGGCCACGGACTTCGACCACACCCATCCCGACTGGGCCGCCCGGGCCCACGAGATCTGGGACGATCTCCGCGAGCGGTGTCCGGTCGCGCACTCGGACCGGTTCGGGGGCACCTGGTTGCCGACCCGGCACGCCGACATCGCCGACATCGCTCGTGACACCGAACATTTCAGCTCGGTGGGCGTCGTGGTGAGCGACTTCAGACCCGACATCCCGCCGCCGGTCGGGTTCGCGCCACCCATCACCTCGGATCCGCCGTTCCATGCCGAGGCCCGACGCCTCCTGCTCCCGGCGTTCGGCCCGAAGCCGATCGCCGCGCTCGAGCCGTCGGCCCGCGAGTTCTGTCGAGAGCTGCTCGACGAGCTCGTCCGCGACGGCGCGGCCACGGTCGACGGTGCTGTCGGCTATGCCCAGCACATCCCTGTCCGGCTGATCGCCCACATGCTCGGTGTGCCGCCCGACGACGGCGACAAGTTCCGGGTCTTCATCCACAACATCCTCGAGACACCGGGACGCGACGACGACGTCCCGGTCGACCAGACGCTCGACCACTACCTCGACGCGATGATCGCCGACCATCGGGCGAATCCCCGAGACGACCTCATCGGGTTCCTCGTCGATGCCGAGGCCGACGGTGCGCCATTGTCCGATGAGCACGTACGGGGCACGGTCGCGTTGTTGTTGATCGCCGGGATCGACACGACCTGGTCGGCGATCGGGGCGAGCCTCTGGCACCTGGCCCAGCATCCCGAGGATCGACGCCGGCTCGTCGAGGAGCCCGAGCTCTTGCCGTTCGCGGTGGAGGAACTGCTCCGTGCCTACGCGCCCGTGACGATGGCCCGGCTCGTCGCCACCGACACCGAGCTCGGCGGCCGTCGGCTCGAGGCGGGCGACTGGGTGCTCCTGCCGTTCCCCGCCGGCAACCGCGATCCCGAGGAGTTCGACGACGCGGACGAGGTGAGGCTCGACCGGGCCCAGAACCGCCACGCAGCCTTCGGGCTGGGTATCCATCGGTGTCTCGGATCCAATCTCGCTCGCATGGAGCTCACCGTTGCCATCGACGAGTGGATGAGACGGATTCCGGACTTCGAGCTGGCCGACCCCGCCGCTGTCCGTTGGTCTGCGGGCCAGATCCGCGGGCCCCGCGCGCTGCCGCTCCGGATCATCACGTCGTGAGCAGCTCCTGAGCCACGAGCCGACCCGGCGCGGCTTCCGATCCGTGCTCGGGGATGTGCAGGTTCGCGTTGCCCTGGTGGAGCAGTGCGCTCAGATCCCGCTTCCGTCCATCGAGCCCTGGAGGCCGCCACCGGTCGCGCTGAACACATAGCAGGTGATCTCCCGGTGAAGGCCCGGCCCGGACCAGGTGGTGTCGGTCGGGTGGATCACACCGATCTCGAGGGCGGAGAGCTCGTATTCGGCCGCCGCGAATTCCTCGAAATCTCCGTAGCACTGCTCGTCGGCCCACGCCCGGATATCCTCCTCGCCCGGGTACGCCTCGCCCGGTCCGGCCGGGAAGCTGCGTTGCAGGTAGACCTCGCTCTCGTGGGGCCTCGTGCACTCGACGACGCGTGTTGTCGGCTGGGCGTCCTCGCCGAAGTCGACAACGGCGTACGTGTTGAAGCAATCGCCCGGGTCGAGATCGAAGCGGTTGACGAGCACGCCTTCCTCCACCTCGGGGAGCTCGACCAGTTCGTCGGAACCGTCGCCGACTCCGGAGGCGGGCGTCGGGGTGGCCGCGATGATCGCCGGCTCCAGCCCGTCGCCGTCAGCGCCGGAATCACCGGTCGTGCTCGCACACGCCGAGGCCGCGAGGGTCGCGGCCGCGACCAGCAGCGCCGCCCGTCCGACGGTCGAGCGTCGCATCGGTGCCCGGGACATCAGTACGAGGGAATGGCCTGATCGATGTGGATGAAGGCCATGAACAAGAGCGCGGCCACGGGCGCCAGCGCCAGTACGTACGTCGGGAGCAGCCGCCAGCGTCGGCCGAGGAAGCCGGCTGTCATCCACAGGGCGACGGCGGCCGTCATCCACGCGACCGCCGGCGGGATCGCGTCGCGGTCGCCGTTCAGGCCCTCGCCGAAGGAATCCTCACCGGACGAGAACGGTGTCTGGTCGATGGCGCTCTCTCCGGCGGCAACGGCAGCGACGGGAGGCTCGTCGTCGTCACCTTCGTCGTACTCCGAGGCGAGCAGCTCGGCCTGGGCGGCCGCAACCACCTCGGGCCGTGGCGGGGTCGGCTCGGGCTCCTCGACCAGCTCGGCGACCACGATGATGCGCTGGCGGGCGCTGTACTTCGGGTGACAGGCCGTGAGGGTGAGGCGATCGTCACCGAAGTCGTCGAGTACCTGCGTGTCACTCGGGCTGACGATGAAATGACCCTTGGTCTCGCCGTCGGCCGACGTCTGCGGCATCACGCGGTACGTGAAGTCACCCTGGAGGGTGGTGATGTTGATCTCGTCGCCCGGTTCGAGCTCGTCGATCCGGTGGAACGGCGCGCCGTAGGTCGTCCTGTGCCCTGCAATCGCCGCGTTTCCGGCCTGCCCCGGCAAGGGAGACGTCCGGTAGTGGCCCGGTCCTCGGCGGAGGTCGGCGACCCCGACACCTTCGACGAAGAACTCTTCGAGGCCGATTCGCGGGATGTCGAGGCGGCCGAGGACCTCGCCATTCGACGGGTACAACAGCTCGAGGAACACCGGGTCGAAGTCGGCGAGCGCATCGACGCTCGACACCGATCGCGGCGCCTCGTCGGTCTCGGAGTCGTCGACCAGCTCGGCGTCGACAGCAGGTACGGTCCCGCCCTCGACCGCGGCGACCGACGTCTGTTGGTCGGGCGCGACCTCGGGTTCGACGACCTCCAGGAGCTCGGCGAAGTCGTCCTCGAGGTCGTCCTGGGCGGCCGCGTGTTGGAGGCCGGTGCCCCACAGCTGGTACGCGACGAACAACAACATCACCACACCCGTACCGATGAGGAACCGCCCGATGGCGCCGAGGAGGCGTGCCACTCGCATGCCGTCGAGGTTACCGGTGGCTCCCGGGCTATCCCGGTCACCGGTCGCCGCCATGGGCCGGTCGACCCTGGGGCCAGTAGCCTCGATTCGTGGTATCGGAGACCGTGATCTCGCTCCGCGGCGTCGTGGCGCTGCTCGGGCGATTTCCCGCGCTCGCCCGGCTCGACCTCGATGTCGACGCAGGCGAGATCGTCCTGGTCCGGGGTCCCAACGGCGCGGGCAAGTCGACATTGCTGCGGGTGTGTGCCGGCCTCGTGCCCGTCGACTCCGGCAACGCTCGTGTGCTGGGCCACGACCTGCGAGCCGATCGCCGCGTCATCCGCCGCTCGGTCGGCTACCTCGGCCACGACACCGGGTTGTACGCCGATCTCACCGTGCGTGACAACGTGCGCTTCTGGGCCCGGGCCACGGGTGCGTCCGGCGCCGACGCCGACGCCGCCATGGTCCGCCTCGATCTCGACACCCGGCTCGCCGACATCATCGTGGCCCGGCTGTCGGCAGGGCAGCGGCGCCGGGTCGGTCTCGCGGTCCTCCTGGCGCAGCGCCCGAAGGTCTGGCTGCTCGACGAGCCCCACGCTGCCCTCGACGAGAACGGGCGCGACGTGCTCGACGAGGTCCTGCGGCAGGCCGCCGCCGGTGGGGCAGCGGTGTTGGTGGCGTCACACGACCATGGTCGAGCCGAACAGCTCGCGCACCGATCGGTCTCACTCGCGGGCGGGCATGTGCACAGCGTGCGCGAACCGGGCGGCACGGGGGTCTTCGGTGGCTGACGGAACGTTCGTCAACGATGCGGCCCTCGTCGCCGCCAAGGACCTCCGCCTCGAGCTGCGCTCGCGAGTCGCCGTGAGCCAGGTCGTTCCCTTCGCGGTGCTGTTGTTGGTCATCTTCGGCTTCGCGCTCGACGGCGACCAGACCACCCTGCAACGACTCACCAGCGGTCTGTACTGGGTCGCGGTCCTCTTCGCAGCGGTGCTCATCGTGCAGCGCGCGTTCGCAGTCGAGTCCGACGACGGTGTCCGCGATGCACTCCGGCTGGCCGGCATGCGGCCGGCGTCGGTCTTCGTCGGCAAGGCCGGCGCGATCTTCGTCCAGCTCATCGTGCTCGAGGTTCTCCTGGGCGTCGGTGTCGCCGTCTTCTTCGGCACGACGTTGACGGGCTGGGGGCTCTTGATCGCATCGGCAGTGGTCGCGGCCGCTGGCATCTCGGCAGCTGGCACGCTGTACGGCGTGCTCACCGCCGGGCTCCGGGTCAAGGAATCCCTGCTCCCCATGCTGTTGTTGCCGGTCCTCGCCCCGGTGCTCATCGGCGCGACCCGCGCCATGGGTGCCGCCCTGGGTGATGTCGCAGTCGACGGGTGGTCGTGGTTCAATTTCCTCGCGATCTTCGCCCTCATATATGTGGCACTCGGACTGTTCGCGTTCGGTCCACTCCTGGAGGAGTCGTGACCGACACGACCACCAACCCGCCGGGGGCAGGCATGGGCGCCCCGACGCGTTCCGGCGACGACCCCCGCAATACGGCGTCGAAGGGCACACGGGTGTTCGGAATCCTGTCGCTCATCGGGATCGGCTGGCTGGTCGCGCTCGGTCTCGGCCTCAGCCCCGACGACCAGACCCAGGGCGACCTGGTGCGTCTCATGTACGTCCACGTGCCGTCGGCCTGGCTGGCGTACCTCTCCTTCGGTGTGACCGCCATGGGCAGCATCATGTATCTCTGGAAGCGCTCCGAGTGGTGGGACCTCGTGGCGGCGTCGTCCGCCGAGATCGGCGTGTTGTTCACCGGCCTCGCACTGGTCACCGGCATGATCTGGGGCCGTCCCACCTGGGGCAGCTACTGGGAGTGGGGTGATGCCCGCCTGGTGACCACCCTCGTCCTGTTCTTGATGTTCCTCGGCTACCTCGCCGTCCGTCGTATCCCCGCCGACACCCATGTCCGGTCGCGACGGTCGGCCATCGTCGCGCTCATCGCGGTCGTCGACATCCCGCTCGTGCACTTCTCCGTGAAGTGGTGGCGCACGTTGCACCAGGAGGCAACGGTGCTCAGCTCCGACTTCGATCCCAAGATCGACGATCTCATGCTGTTCACCCTGATGGTCGGCCTGGTGGTGTTCACGCTCGTCTACGTGTGGTTCATGTTGCACCGGTTCCGAGTCGCCTGGCTCGAGGAGCAACTCCTCGACCACTCCCTCGCCGACGCCATCGAAGCTCGCAGGGCCGAGGCCGTCGGGACCGGAGCGACAACGTGAGCAACTGGGGCTACATCATCGTGGGCTGGTCGGCCGCGGCGGGTGTTCTCGGCGCCTACGCGGTGCGCCTCGTGACCCGTGGGCGCAGCCTGTCCCGTCGGGTTCCACCGGAGCGGCGCCGATGGATGGGCTGAGTGATCCGCCGGCCGCCTCGGTCGAGCAGATCCGAACCGACGATGCCGGCGGCGACACGATCGTCCCGTCGGAGCGCACGGGTGCAGCACGCGGCGGGGTCCGACGCTGGTTGACCACCGCCTTGGCGGTCCTCGCCTTCGCCGCGGTCGGGTTCGTGTTGTTCAAGGGCCTCACCGACGCAGCCTTGTTCTTCCGCAACGCCGACGAGGCCGTCGCCGACCGCGACGATCTCGGCGAGAGTCGTTTCCGTCTCCAGGGACTCGTCGTCGACGGCTCCGTCGAACAAGACGGCGACCTGGTCCTGTTCGCCGTCGAGTTCAACGACATCCAGGTCGACGTCGCGCACGAGGGCTCGCCGCCGCAACTCTTCGCGGCCGGCATCCCGGTCGTGCTCGAGGGGAACTTCGTCGATGCGTCGAGCCCGGTCGGCGTCTCGTTCGCCAACACCGACGGCACCAGCGTCGACGGCTACTACTTCTCGAGCGACCGCATCCTCGTGAAGCACGACAACGAGTACGAGGAACAGAACGAGGACCGCCTCGACGACGCGCGCCTGGGTAGCGAGTCGAGCTGATGCGGCCCCGACGCGGCCACCGGCGATGAACCTCGCACTCGGCTCCGGCGCCATCACCCTGGCGTTCGCGGCCTCGGTGCTCGGTGCCGTCACCCTGGCGGGCGGACTGCTCCGGGGTCGCCGCGAGCTGCTGCCGCTCGGTCGGGTCTACGCATGGATCGCACTGGGGGGTGCTGCGCTCGCGTTCATCGCGATGGAACGAGCGCTCATCACCCGCGACTTCAGCGTCGCGTACGTGGCCGAGGTCGGCAGCAGCCGCACCCCGCCCCTGTTCAACTTCACCGCGCTGTGGTCGTCGCTCGAGGGCTCGATCCTGTTGTGGACCCTCGTCCTCGCCGGATACCTCGTCGTGGTCGCGACCAAGTTCCGCCGCCGGCTCACCGATCCCATGGTCGCCTGGGCACTGCTCACGATGTTCGTCGTCGCCATCTTCTTCTTCGGGCTGATGCTGCGTCCGATCCTGGGATTCGAGGGGCCGGCCAACCCCTTCGCATCCTTCGATCCGCCGCCCGGCTACGACGGCCCCGGCCCCAACCCGTTGCTCCAGAACAACGTGCTCGTGGCCTTTCACCCCCCGCTGCTCTATCTCGGCTATGTCGGGTTCACGGTGCCGTTCGCGTTCGCGATTGCGGCACTGGCGACGGGCCGCCTCGGCGAGGGGTGGCTCATCGAGACCCGGCGATGGACCTTGTTCGCGTGGGGATTCCTCACGTTCGGCATCGTCCTGGGCGCCTGGTGGAGCTACGACGTGCTCGGATGGGGCGGCTACTGGGCCTGGGACCCCGTCGAGAACGCGTCGATCCTGCCGTGGCTGACCGGTACCGCCTACCTGCACTCGGTGATGGTGCAGGAGCGGCGCGGCATGCTCCGGGTGTGGAACCTCTCGCTCGTGTGCGCCACCTTCTCGCTGACGATCCTCGGCACGTTCATCACCCGGTCGGGCGTGCTCGACTCCGTCCACGCATTCAGTGAGTCGGGTATCGGTCCGACGCTGCTCGGGTTCTTCGCGCTCATCGTGATCGTCACGGTGGGCCTCATCGGCTGGCGTGGCGATTTGCTCCGTTCGCCGGGCCGTGTCGACTCCCCCATCTCGCGGGAGGGGGCGTTCCTCGCCAACAACCTGATGTTCGGTGCGTTCGCCTTCGTGGTCCTGCTGGGCACCGTGTTCCCGCTGATCCTCGAGGCGGTGAACGGCGAGCAGATATCGATCGGCCTGCCCTACTTCAACCGCATGGCCACACCGATCGGGTTGACGTTGCTCTTCCTGATGGCCATCGCGCCGGCGCTCCCGTGGCGGAAGACGACCGGCGAGGTGCTACAGCACCGGCTCGAATGGCCGGCATGGATCGGTGTCGCCTCCCTGGTGGTGGCGCTGTTGTCGGGCGCTCGCGGGCTCGCCCCGCTCCTGGCCTTCGGGCTCGGCGGCTTCGCGGCCGGCGCCGCGCTGCGCACGGTCGTGCTCGCGACGAGGCGACAGGGCTGGAGAGGGCTGGTCGGCCGCACCAACGGCGGCATGATCGTTCACCTCGGCGTCGTCCTCGTCGCAGTCGCGCTCGCCGCCAGCAACTCCTATCTGAGTCAGGCCGAGTTCGAGCTGTTCCAGGGCGAGTCGGCCACCATCTCCGGGCACACGCTCACCTACGAGCGGTTCGACGAGATCGACTCGGTCGAGAAGCTCCGCAGCCAGGTCACCGTGTCCGTCGATGGCCAGACCCTCGTGCCGAGTCTCGACCGATTCAAGGTCAGCGGCCGGGTGATCGGTGACCCGGATACCCGCAGCACGCTCGTCGAGGACGTGCAGCTCGCCATCATCTCTCTCCCCACCGACGACGGACCGGTCATCGTGCGCGCCACGGTGCAGCCGATGATCATGTGGCTGTGGCTGGGCGGCATCGTGATGGGTATCGGGACGGTGCTCTCCATCTTCCCGGGGCGTCGCCGCCGTGGGACCGAGGCCGTCTCGGCGCCGGTCGGTCAGGCTCGGCCCCTGCGCCCGTCGACGCCCGCCCCCCGAGCCGAAGAACCGGTGTCGGTCCGGTGACCGACCCGACTCCTCCCGGATCGCTCGACGAAGAGGTCGCCGAGGTCGAGCTGCGGGACCGACCGCGGCTCGCGGCCTGGGCCGTTGCGCCGGTCGCGGTCGTGCTCGCCGGCCTCTTGATCGTGCTCGCTGTCGCCGACACCGAACGGAATCAGCCCGGTCGGGGAGAGCTGCTCGGACAGATCGCGCCGCAGGTATCGGGTCAGACCATCGACGGCGACACGTTCGACAGCGACGCGCAACGGGGTCGATGGGTCGTCGTGAACTTCTTCGCGTCGTGGTGCCCGCCCTGTCGTGGTGAGCATCCCGAGCTCGAAGCGTTCGTCGAACGGCACGCTGACAGGGACGCCGTGCTCGTCGGCGTGGCGATGACCGACGAGGAAGACGACGTCCGCGCCTTCTTCGAGGAGCTCGGCGGCGATTGGCCCGCCATCGCGACCGACACCACCTCAACGGTGATCGACTTCGGGGTCAGCGCACCGCCGACGACATTCGTCATCGCACCCACGGGCGTGGTCGTCGAGCAGTACATCGGCCAGGTGACCGCCGACCAGCTCGACGACACGATCGCCCGCTACAGCCCGACCGGCGAGCTCGGCGAATGAGCACTGACACTCGCCTCCGGACGACGGTGTCGTGGACGCTCATCGCCATCGTCGCCGTCGCGGCGCTGGCATTCGGCACGCTCGACGAGGGCGGATCGACGACGAACGCCGACCGGGTGTTCGATCTCGCCCGTTCGATCCGGTGCCCACAGTGTTCGGGCCAGTCGGTCGCCGAGTCCGACGTGGCGATCGCACGCGAGATCCGCGCCGACATCGCGGTGCGGGTCGACGCTGGGGAGTCCGACGAGGCGATCCAGCAGGTGTACGTCGATCGCTACGGCTCGTCGATCCTGCTCACGCCGTCAGGATCGGGCCTCGAGGGGCTGGTGTGGATCATCCCGATCGTCGGCGTGGCAGCTGCCATCGTCGTCCTGGGGTTTGCGTTCTCGCGATGGCGCCGCGCTGCCCCTGCGATGGCGACCGATGCCGATGTCGTGCTGGTCGACCAGGCCCGACGCCGTGGCGGCTGAGCCGACCGCTCGCGTCCGCCGGCTCGGTCCCGACGAGCTGGCAGAGCTGGAGGAGCAACGATCGTTCCTCCTCCGGTCGCTCGACGATCTCGAGGCCGAGCTCGCCGCGGGTGACATCGACGAGGCCGACCACGCCGCATTGCGAGACGACTACACGAGGCGCGCCGCCGAGGTCCTCCGCGCCATCGACGCCGGCAAGGCCGCGATCCGTTCGGCGGCGCCGCCCCGGAGTCGCGCCAGGACAGCGGTCGTGCTCGTCGGAGCTCTCGCCGTCGCGACTATCGCCGGATTCCTGCTCGCCCGATCCGTCGGCTTCCGTGGTGCGACCGAGTCGGCTACCGGTGACATCCGAACGTCGGTGCGGACGACGTTGCTCGAAGCGGCCGACCTGGGTGCTCAGGGCGAGCTCGAAGCCGCCATCGAGCGCTACGACGAGGTCCTCGAACAGCAGCCATCGAACGTCGAGGCTCTCACCTACAAGGGCTGGTACATCTTCTTGTCCGACGCGTCACCCCAGGTCGAATCCGAGGTCGAAGCGCTCCTCGACGCCGCAGTCGTCGCCGACCCGCGCTTTCCCGATGCCCGGGTCTTCCGGGCAGTGCTCCTCAACGACCAGGGTCGATACGACGAGGCCGCGGC